>CALMWJ010000249.1 GCA_937873525.1 uncultured Peptococcaceae bacterium
GTTCCTTCTCCATATCCACCAGTCCGGCCAGAGGCAGATAGACTTCCACGCCCCGTACCACCGCCGTGACGGCCTGTTCCGGCTTGTCCGCACCGGCATGGCCGATGGTGATGTTTTGAGAGGAAGCCAATCCCATCATGTATTCCTGTCCTTGGCGAAGGGCATCGGCCGCCGCATCCTGATCGGTCAGCAGAACCAGGTCAGCCTTTTTGCCGGGGCCTGCATTCACCTCGCTGCGAAGGTTTCTCGCCGCTTTGACCACTTCCATGATCAGCTCCATGGCCTCTTCTGCCGCCGGATCAAGCTGGGTGTCATCGCCGGAGGGCCAGCCAGCCAGCATGATGGTTTCCCCGGAATGGGGCAGATGCTGCCACACTTCCTCGGTGATAAAGGGCATGAAGGGGTGGAGCAGCTCCAGGGTCCCGCGGAGGGTATCCGCCAGAATCTGCTGGGCCCGGCGGCGGCTTTCCGGCGTTTCTCTGCCATAGAGCCTGGGCTTGATCATTTCAATATACCAGTCGCACAGCTCGTCCCAAAGGAATTCATAGATCCTCTGGGCGGCCGTGCCCATGTCGTATTGCTCCAGATTGGCGCTGACATCCAGGGCGCAGCGGTTAAAACGGCTCCGGATCCAGCGATCGGCAAGGGTCATGCCCCCCAATTCCGGAGACGCGGCGGCAGAATCGTAATCTTCCAGATGCATCATCGCAAAACGTGAGGCGTTCCAGATCTTGTTGCAGAAGTTCCGGGTACCCTCCAGACGCTCTCTTTGGAACCGCATATCATTGCCCGGGGTGTTGCCGGTCATCAAGGTAAAGCGAAGGGTATCTGCCCCGTACTGGTCGATGACCTCGATGGGATCGATGCCGTTGCCTAGGGATTTGCTCATCTTTCGGCCTTGGGAATCCAGCACCAGGCCATGGATCAGCACATCATGGAAAGGAACGTCCTTCATGAATTCAATGCCCAGAAAAGCCATTCGGGCGACCCAGAAAAAGATGATGTCTCGCCCGGTCACCAAAACCGAGGTCGGATAGTAAGCCTTCAAATCGTCGGTCTCTTCAGGCCAGCCCAGAGTCGAAAATGGCCAAAGGCCGGAGCTGAACCAGGTGTCCAATACATCGGGATCCTGCTCCAATCGGCTGCTTTGGCAATGGGGGCAGGCCGTCGGAGTTTCTTTCTGACATATCACCTGGCCGCAATCCTGGCAGTACCATACGGGAATCCGATGGCCCCACCAAAGCTGCCGGCTGATGCACCAGTCTCGCACATCCTCCATCCAGTTCAGATAAACCTTGCTGAAACGGGAGGGGACAAAGCGAAGCCGCCCTTCCTTGACGGCGGCCACCGCCGGTTCGGCAAGGGGCTTCATTTTCACAAACCACTGCTTGGACAGTCTGGGTTCAATGACCGTGCCGCAGCGATAGCAATGGCCGACGGCATGCTCATGCTCCTCGACTTTTTCCAGCAAATCCATTTCATAAAGATCCGCCACGATTTTCTTTCTAGCCTCATAACGGTCCAGTCCTTTATAAATGCCAGCCAGCTCATTCATCCGGGCTTGCTTGTCCAAAACCGTGATCTGTTCAAGGTCATGCCTGAAGCCCGTCTCAAAGTCATTGATATCGTGAGCGGGCGTGATTTTCACCGCGCCGGTGCCAAACTCCAGATCCACCATGGTATCCGCGATGATGGGAATGACCCGGTCGGTCAAGGGCAGCAGAACATGCTTGCCGATCAGGTGGGCATAGCGGGGATCCTCCGGATGGACAGCCACAGCCGTATCCCCCAGCATGGTTTCCGGACGGGTGGTGGCAACGACGAGGAATTCTCCGGGATGCTCCTGGATCGGATAGCGCAAATGCCACAAATGGCCGCTTTCTGTCTCATGCTCCACCTCAATGTCAGAAATCGTGGTCTGACACTTGGGGCACCAGTTGATCAAATAATTGCCTTGATAGATCAGCCCTTTTTCATACAAGGACACAAATACTTCCTGAACGGCCTTGGAACAGCCTTCATCCAGGGTAAACCGCTCCCGGTCCCAGTCACAGCTGGATCCCAAAGTCCCAAGCTGTTGGGTGATCCGGCCATGATACTGGTCCTTCCAAGCCCAGACCTGTTCCAAAAACTTCTCCCGCCCCAGATCTTCCTTGCTGATCCCTTCACGGGCCAGCTGTTCTTCAACTTTGGCCTGGGTGGCAATGCCGGCATGGTCTGTGCCCGGCAGCCAAAGTGTATCGTAACCCTGCATCCGGCGAAAACGCGTCAGGATATCCTGCATCGTTTCATCCATCGCGTGCCCGAGATGCAATGAACCCGTGACATTGGGCGGCGGCATGACGATCGAAAAGGTCCCTTTGGGACCGGTTTTGCCGTCTTTGATGGCCGGTCCTTTAAAATAGCCCGCTTGGCGCCATGTATCATACCATTTCTTCTCGACCTGCTGCGGGTCATACACGGTGGATAGTTGTTCCTTTGACATTTCGACAGTGCCTCCTTAGTGAACCCTGCGATTTCAATTCGAATGATCCGTCATTATTTTATAAACAATCAACCATTTTATCTTACTGAATCCGTCCGCATCTTGTCAAATCTATTTCAATGCCCGCGTCTTCTGGCGGAGTCCGATGATTTTCGGTCCTCAGCTTTGCGTATTGTCAAGTTTATCTGCCCTGTCGCTCCTTATACTAAGAATAGTATAAAAGAAGGAGGACCGATCATGGTGCTAGGGCAGCGTATCCGCCAGCTTCGACAAGAGCATCATCTGACCCAGACGCAATTCGGCCAGGTATTGAATCTGGCAGAATCCACCATTTCGCTCTATGAATCGAACCACCGGTCCCCGGATTATCATATCCTGCTTCAAATCGCTGATTATTTCAACGTGTCCATCGATTTTCTGCTGGGTCTGACCGATGTTCGCGGCGTATTCCATTATAAATGTGATGAAACCCTTCCGGTCGTTGAGGATCATCTGCCTGAAGCCGTGGACCTCCGGAGCACGGCGCCAGAACAGACGCAAAGGAAATCCAGCGGGCCCGTCTGGTACCCGGTCGGCCATCATGCCTGTCCCGAAGAAGGGATCCTGCCCAACGACCTCCTGCTGGTGGAGCCATCTCCGGCCGAAGTCCAAGTGGGGGATCGGGTGCTGATCCAGCAGGGAACCAAGCCAGCCGGCTTCTATCGTGTGATCCAGACCGGGGACCCCATGATTCTGGAGTCTTTGGATCCCAAACAAAAAGCAGAGATCCTGACGCGCAGTTCCCAGCAGCGCTTGCCAGTCTTCGCCAGAGTGCTTGAATTGCGCCGATTCTACACCAATCGAGCCTGAGTCTGCCGGTCGGAAGCGTATTCCCATCCGCAATTCAATAGACCGCCATGGAAACGAGCCGGGCGCGGGTCATAGACCGCTCCGAAAGCTCGTTTTTTTTTGTCCTTCGGCGGCTCAGAGAAAAAAGAGCAGATCGGCGAACCGCTGAGGGTCCGCCATGGATCTGCTTCGAAAAGGTTTTGGGTTCGACGGAACAGGATCATTCCGGCTGTTCGAGAACCTCGCCGTCCATGTCGGCGGCTTGATGCGCACGGTATTCATCCAGACGCGACTGCAGCCATAAAGCCAGCTCATCTCTTCCTTGCCCGGTTTCGGCAGAATAGACGATCAGCGGGATATCCGGCGTCAGCGCCAGGCCTTCCCGAATCTGCCGGCTCTGTTTCGGCCAGTTGCCGCGGGAGAGCTTGTCGGCCTTGGTCCCCACGACCACCATGGGAACACCATAGTGGCGCAGCCATTCCATCATAGCCACATCCGTCGGCATGGGCGGATGCCGCAGATCGATGACCTGGATCACGCCGGCCAGCTCCTGCCGGTTGCTCAGGTATTGCTCGATAAAGCGCCCCCAGCGCGCCCGGTCTTCTTTCGAAGTCCGGGCATAGCCATAACCCGGCAAGTCCACGAAATACCATTCCTGATTGATGTGGTAAAAATTCAGAGTCTGGGTTTTGCCCGGCTGGCTGCTGGTGCGCGCCAAATTTTTTCGGTTGAGGAAACGGTTGATCAGCGAGGATTTACCCACATTGGAGCGCCCGGCCAAAGCGAACTCCGGCTGGTGCTCGATGGGATATTGCGTCGGATTGACCGCACTGCCAACAAACTCCGCCTGCTTAATCTGCATGGTAACCTCCTGTTGCGGAATCCGCCGGCTCCAGCACGGCTTCCAGCACTTCCTCCATTTGTCTTACCATTTTAAACTCGAGATTCCCCCGGATGTTTTCGGGTATATCCTCCAGGTCCTTCTCGTTTTCCGCCGGGAGGATGATTTTCTTGCATCCGGCGCGATGGGCCGCCAGAATCTTCTCTTTGATACCGCCAACCGGCAGCACCCGGCCCCGGAGCGTGATCTCGCCGGTCATTGCCACATCGCTGGAAACCCTTCGGCCGGTCAAGGCGGAGGCCATGGCGGCGGTCATGGTGATCCCCGCCGAGGGACCGTCTTTGGGGATCGCCCCTTCAGGGATATGGATATGCATATCCAGGTCCTGGTAAAACTGGTCATTGATCTGCAGTTCCTGGGCTTTTGACCTCAAATAACTATAGCCGGCCTGGGCGGACTCCTTCATAACCTCTCCCAATTTTCCGGTCAGGATCAGTTTGCCCGTCCCCTTCATCAGCGATACCTCAATGTGGAGCACTTCCCCGCCGACTTCCGTCCAGGCCAATCCGAGCGCGGTGCCCATCAGGTTTTCCCGGATGGCGGTTTCGTGGCGGTAACGGGGGATGCCCAGATACTCCCGAAGGACCTTAGGGCCGACCACGATCCTCTTCTTTCTTCCCTCGGCGATCTGGCGGGCGGTTTTCCGGCAGACCCGGGCGATCTCCCGCTCCAGGTTCCGGATGCCGGCCTCTCTCGTATATTGTTCGATGATCGTACGCAGCTCATCATCGTGGATGATCAGTTGCCCTTTGACCAAACCATTTTCCTTCATTTGTTTGGGCACAAGGTAACGCCGGGCGATCTGGAATTTTTCCTCCTCCGTATAGCCGGATATCGTGATCAGCTCCATGCGGTCCAGCAGGGCAGGCGGGATGTTGAAGGAGACGTTGGCGGTCACAATGAACAAAACCTTGGACAAATCCACCGGCATTTCGATGAAATGGTCGCTGAAGGTGTTGTTCTGTTCCGGATCAAGGACTTCCAGCAGTGCCGATGAAGGATCGCCTCGGAAATCCATGCTCATTTTGTCCACCTCGTCCAGCAGGAAGACCGGATTGCGCGTCCCGGCATTGCGCAGGCCCTGAATAATGCGGCCGGGCATAGCGCCGATGTAGGTCCGGCGGTGGCCCCGGATTTCTGCCTCATCCCGGACTCCGCCCAAGGACATGCGGACAAATTTCCGTCCCAAGGCTCTGGCAACCGATTTGGCGAGAGAGGTTTTCCCAACGCCGGGAGGTCCGGTCAGACACAGGATCGGCCCTTTGATTTCCTGGGTCAGCTGCCGAACCGCCAGATATTCCAAAATGCGTTCTTTCGGCTTCTCCAGTCCGTAGTGATCTTGGTCGAGGATGGCTGCGGCAGCCGACAGATCCTTTTTATCTTCGGTTTCCACCGACCAGGGGATCATCAGAAGCCAGTCCAGGTAATTGCGGACCACACCCGCTTCAGCAACCAGCGGCGGCATTTTTTCAAGACGGTCCACTTCCTTGAGCGCCTTTTCCAGCGCTTCCTCCGGCATGCCGGCGTTAGCCAGTTTTTCCCGGTACTCATCGGCCTCAGCCGTACGTTCCTCTTTTTCACCTAATTCTTTCTGGATCGCCTTGACTTGCTCCCGGAGATAATATTCTTTTTGATTTTTTTCCATCTGTTTCCGGACCCGGCTGCTGATCTTTTTTTCCAATTCCAGAATTTCCAGTTCTTTGGCCAGGATCTCGGAGAGGATCTGGATCCGCTCATCCACATCAAAGGTTTCCAGCATGTTTTGCTTATCCTGCAGCTTAAGGTTCAAATGGGATACAATATAGTCACAAAGACGGCCGGGATCTTCGATGGAGGTGATGGCCAGGGCCACTTCCGGGGTGACTTTGCCGCCTAATTTGGCATACTGTTCAAACTGCTGGGAAATGCTGCGCATGGCGGCTTCCATGGAAAGGCTGACCTCGCCTTTCTCCCGGATGGCCAAAACCTCCGCCTCCATGAAGGGTTCTTCGGACAGGATGCGGCTGACTTTGGCCCGGGAGACCCCTTCAACCAGGACGCGCAGGGAACCGCCCGGAAGCTTCAGCATTTGTTTGATTTCAGCGATCACGCCGACCTGGTAAAGGTCCTCCGGTTTTGGATTTTCTTCTTCTGTGGTGATCTGGGTCAGCAGCAGGATCTCCCGCTCGGCCATCATGGCCTTTTCCAGGGCTTGGATCGATTTCCCCCTGCCCACATCCAGATGCATCATCATATATGGGAAAACCATCACGCCCCTCAGGGGCAGCAATGGGAGCTTTCGCCAATTTGAAATGTCTTGCTCGTTCATGTGCTTCACCTTCCTTAAGTGCTTATAAAGGTTCTCAGGTTGATTGGCCCCGCTTTTTCAAGGCATCCTGCCAGTCGGCTTCGAAACGCTTGATACCCGCATCCGTCAGCGGATGCTCCGTCATGGCGAGCAGAATTTTGTAAGGCACGGTGGCGATATGGATCCCCAGCCGCGCTGCCGAGACCACATGTTCCGGCGAGCGGATGCTGGCGGCGATGATTTCAGTCTCAAGGTCGTACATGGACCAGATGTCCGCAAAGGCTTCCAGCAAAGCTTCCGAGGGTTGCCCGATGTCATCCAGCCGTCCCAGGAAAGGGCTGATGTACGAGGCCCCTGCCCTGGCCGCCAGAAGACCTTGGGCAGCTGAAAAAACTAATGTGGCATTGGTCTTGATGCCTTCCGCCTTCAGGGTCCGGATCGCCTTGAGCCCCTCTTGGGTCATAGGGACTTTCACCACGATCCTGGAATCGATTCGGGCGAGCTTCCGGGCTCCGGCCGTCAGCTCCTCGGCAGAGGTCCCGATGGCTTCCCCGTTGATCGGACCGTCGGTGACAATGGAAAGGATCTCACGCATCCGCTCCTCCAGGTCGGCCCCTTCCCGGGCAATCAAGCTGGGGTTGGTGGTCACACCGCAGATCATCCCCATATCCCAGGCTTCCCGAATCTCAGCAACATTGGCTGTATCAATGAACAGTTTCATCATCAACCCGCTCCTTCCGCTGTTTTGGATCATTTGCCATGGTTTTATTATACACAATGATTGGCTTTCGTTCAAAAAAAGCCGCTCTCGAGTGGAGAGCGGCCGGATGATTATGCACTCGCTTCTTTAGGTTTCTTTAAGTCCGCCTGGGTATATACCCTGAGCTTTTCTTTGCCCTGGACAGCCTCTTGGGTCACGACACACTTGCGGATGTCTTTTCGGGACGGCAGTTCATACATCATTTCCCGCATCAGATCCTCCATGATTGCCCGCAGACCCCGCGCTCCGGTTTCTCGCTTGATGGCTTCGTCGGCAATGGCGGTCAAAGCCTCGGTCGTAAATTCCAGCTGGGCGCCATCCATTTCGAAGAGGGCCTGATACTGCCTGACCAAGGCGTTTCTCGGTTCAGTCAGAATGCGGACCAAGGCATCCCGGTCCAGCGCATTGAGACTGACGGTAACCGGCACACGCCCGACGAATTCGGGAATCATGCCGAACTTGATCAGATCCTGGGGCAGCAGTTGCTTGAGGTATTCACCGGGGTGACGGTCTTTGTGGCTTTCGATTTTTGCGCCGAAGCCCATGACCTTCTGGCCGACCCGGTTGCTGATGATCTTGTCGATCCCTTCAAAAGCCCCGCCGCAGATAAACAGGATATTGGTGGTGTCCACCTGCAGGAACTCCTGATGGGGGTGTTTTCGTCCGCCCTGGGGCGGGACGCTGGCCACCGTGCCTTCCAGAATTTTCAGGAGGGCTTGCTGCACGCCTTCGCCGGAGACATCCCGGGTTATGGACGGGTTCTCCGATTTTCGCGTGATTTTGTCGATTTCATCAATATAAATGATCCCCTTTTCGGCTTTCTCGATCTCGTAGTCCGCCGCCTGGATCAGCTTCAGCAGGATATTCTCAACGTCTTCGCCCACGTAGCCCGCTTCCGTCAGGGACGTGGCGTCCGCAATGGCGAAAGGCACCTTAAGAATTTTAGCCAGGGTCTGGGCCAGCAGGGTCTTGCCGCTGCCGGTAGGCCCCAACAGGAGAATGTTGCTTTTTTGTAGCTCCACATCCTTCGCCTTCTGGCCCTTGTTGATGCGCTTATAGTGATTATAGACTGCCACGGCCAAGGCGACCTTGGCGTCTTCCTGGTCAACCACGTATTCATCCAAAGCGGTCTTGATTTCTTTGGGAAGCGGTGTTTCCAGAGATTCCAGCTCAGGATGCTCTTCCAATTCACCATCAATGATCTCATTGCAAAGCTCAATGCATTCGTCGCAGATGTAGACACCGGGACCGGCAACCAGTTTGCGTACTGCGTCTTGGGTTTTACCGCAAAAGGAACACTTCACCTGTCCCTCATCTTCACCATATTTTACCATGATTCACCTCATTTATTTGCCTTTCGGCGGTTGGGGGATCTGCAACAGGATGTCGTCGATCAAACCGTATTCTTTGGCCTGGCCGGAATCCATGAAATAATCCCGTTCCACATCCACTTGGATCTTTGAAAGCGGCTGCCCGCTGTTCTCGGCCATGATGCGGTTCAGTTTATCTTTCAACTGCAATATGCGTCGGGCTTGGATCTCAATGTCCGTCGCCTGCCCGCTGGTCCCGCCGGAAGGCTGATGGATCATGATTTCGGAATTCGGCAAAGCGAAACGCTTGCCTTTGGCGCCGGCAGACAAGAGGAATGCACCCATGGAGGCCGCCAGACCGATGCAAATGGTGGAAACATCGGAACGAATATACTGCATGGTATCATAGATCGCCATGCCGGCAGAGATCGACCCGCCGGGGCTGTTGATGTACAAGGAAATGTCTTTGTCCGGATCTTCCGCGTAGAGGAACAGCAGCTGGGCGACGACCAGATTGGCCACATGGTCATCGATCTCGGTTCCGAGAAAGATGATCCGGTCCTTCAGCAGTCTGGAATAGATGTCATAGGACCTCTCGCCGCGGGCAGACTGCTCCACAACGATGGGCACCAACATATTCATACTGGGTCTCATGATCTCACTCATGATGTTCACCTCCGGTCAGATTTCATTTTTGGGATCGGTTCAGGGTTGGATTAATATTCGGCGCTGTCGATCATCAGCTTGACCGCTTTTTGGACGCTCAGGCTGTATTTCAGGGATTTGACCCATTCTTCATTTTTGCCATAGGTCTCCTTGATCGTTTCCGCCGTCTGGTTGACCTGCTTCGCCAGCCGTTCAAATTCGGTCTCCAGCTCCTCTTCGGTGATCTGGATCCCTTCCGCCTTCACCACGGCGTCAAGGACCAATTCGGTGGTCAGTTCTTTCTGGGCGCGTTCCTTGAACTGTTCCCGGACGGTTTCCGGCGTCATGCCGGTGATGTCCATATATTGCTGGAAGCTGATGCCCTGCTGGGCAATTTGTTTGGCAAAGTTTTCGATCATCTGGTCCATCCGGATGTCCAGCATGGACTGGGGAATTTCCACCTGGCTGTTGTCGATCACCTGCTGGATCACCTGGTCTTCCAGGATCGTCTTGAGCTTATCCTCGTTCTGCTTGGCGGCTTTTTCGGCAAGGTCTGCCTTCAGCGCTTCCAAGGTTTCAAACTCGGAGACATCTTTTGCAAATTCATCATCCAGCTGCGACAGGAACTTGCGTTTGACCGCTTTGACCAGCACATCGAACACCGCGGCTTTGCCGGCCAGCTCTTTGGCCCGATAGTCTTCGGGGAAGGTCACGTGGACCGCAACCTCGTCGAAGGCTTTGGCACCCACCAGCTGGTCCTCAAAACCCGGAATGAAGGAGTTGCTGCCCAATTCCAGATTATAGTCGTTGCCGGTGCCGCCTTCAAAGGGCACATCATCCACTTTTCCGACAAAATTGATGACGCAGAGATCGCCCAGCTTTGCAGGGCCTTCCACTTCGTCCAGCCGGGCAAACCGGTCCTGCATGACCTTCAGCTGGATCGCCACCGCGTCCTCCGTCGGCGGCTGGATGGGTTTGGTCAATTGAAGACCTTTGTATTCACCCAGCTTGACTTCGGGCTTTAAGTCATATTCCGCGGTAAAGACCAATCCCTGGCCCTTTTCGGAGGAAACCACATCGTAGGAGGGATAAACCAGGCATTCATAGCCTTCCCCGGCCTGTTCCACCGCATCGGCAAAGGCCTCGGGAATGGCTTCCTTAATGGCATCTTCCAGGTAAACCTCCCGCCCGTACATGCGCTCCACCACATGGCGCGGCGCCTTGCCCTTGCGGAAACCCGGAACGTTGATTTTCTTGACAACTTCTTTGAAAGCTTTGTCCAAAGACTTTTCAAATTGATCGGCAGGGACCTCGATGGTCAGCCTGGCTCTGTTGTTTTCTAATTTTTCGGGTGTTACTTTCATGCTCCTATACCTCCTGAAATCGCTTTGAAACCATTTAATAAAACACAAAAAAAACTAGTTTACACTAGCCCCTCTGAGATTTCCCTGGTGCGGGAGAAGGGACTCGAACCCCCACGGTCTCCCACTGGAACCTAAATCCAGCGCGTCTGCCAGTTCCGCCACTCCCGCACAAATACGTATGAAAAAATGGCTG
>CALMWJ010000250.1 GCA_937873525.1 uncultured Peptococcaceae bacterium
TTGAACCCATGCAGGAGGTATGCGAATGGGGGATCTGGATACCAGTCTGATCCTGGATATGATCGAGGAAGGCGTCATCGTCGTCGATACCCACCAGAATATCGTGCTGTACAATAAGAGTGCCCGGATCTTTTTCGGATTGGAAAACATCAGCAGCATCCACCACCCTGCGGGCCGTATCGAACCCGGCGACTGGGTCATTCTTGGAGACAACTGCATGGGCATGGACGACGGCAAGCTGACTTCACAAGATCTGCAGCTGCTGGGCGTCAAGGAAGAGGTGGCTCCCGGGGAGAGGATCGTGGTCATCGGCCGCTACAAAACCCCGGAAACGGTGCCGGTGTTTGCCAGAACCCCGGCCAGCCAGAAACTCAAACCCTTGTCGGTGGAGCGGACGCTGGACCACGGGGAGACGGTCAAGGTCAGCGTGGACGAATTCCGGCGCCGGGTGGATATCACCTTGGGCAGCCAGGATTTAGGGATGGATCTTTTTTATTCGATCGGTCATATGGTGGTCCTGGACGGGAAGACCGGTCAGCTGAAGTTTTATCAGGCCCGGGGCTTTACGGCTCGAAGCGAAGAGGCGGCGGCGCTTCTGCGAGGCAAGCCCTTTGTGGGCAAAGGGCCGGGGGAGCATTATCCGGAACCGGTAGGCCATGCCATGACGGATATCCATCCCGAGATCCGTCAGGTCAAGAGTATGGAGCATATCCTGGCCGGCCGCATCGAGCATTCCGGCCCGGAGGAGATGCCCATCAATGGCTTGTGGGTATCCCTCTCGATGCAGGCCATGAAGGATCGGGCCGGCAGGATCCTTGGCTGCGTTTTAATGTTCAAGGATATGACGGCCATCAAGCGTACGGAGCTGCAGGCCTCTGCATCGAAATACAAATTCCCGGCTTTCGAGAAGGTACAGGGCACCTCCGCGGCACTGCTCTCCGTCCTGAACCTGGCCCAGCGGGCGGCCGGCTCTGATTCCACGGTTCTTCTGCTGGGTGAAAGCGGCACCGGAAAAAGCATGGTGGCCAAGCTGATCCACGCCTGCAGTCCGCGCAAAGATATGCCCTTTGTCACCGTGAACCTGCCGGCCATCCCGGGAGAATTGCTGGTCAGCGAGCTTTTCGGCTATGAGGAGGGCGCTTTTACCGGCGCCCGGCGCCATGGCCAGAAGGGTAAAATTTCTTTGGCGGAAGGCGGCACCCTTTTTCTGGATGAGATCGGTGAAATGGCGCTGGATCTCCAGAGCAAACTGCTGCACTTTATCCAGGAACGCACCTATTTTCCGGTAGGCTCGAATAAGCCGGTCCACAGCAATGTGCGGATCATTGCCGCTACCAACCAGAATCTGGAGGAAGCGGTGGCTAAAGGGAAGTTCAGGCTGGACCTGTATTACCGGCTCAACGTGATCTCTCTGACGCTGCCGCCGCTGCGGGAACGCCGGGAGGATATTGAGGACATTGTCCGGGATATTCTGCCGGAAATCGCCGGAACCGCCGGCAAGCGCCATGTGGACCTTTCCCATCAGGTGGTGGAGCTCCTGAAAGCCCATAGCTGGCCGGGCAATGTCCGGGAACTGCGCAATGTTCTGGAACGGGCCATCAATGTCTGTGAAGGCAATCTCATCACCACTCAGGATCTGCCGGCTTATATGAAGAGCAATCCCATGGTGGGCAACCTGAATCTGAAGGAAGCCCTGGCCCAAGCGGAGCGCAGCACGATCGTCCGGGCCATCGAGGAAGCCGACAACCACCGGGGCAAGGCCATGAAGCTGCTGGGTCTGGGACGGACGGCCTTCTATAAAAAGCTTAAGGAATATGATCTTGGATCGTGATTTTCGGAAAAGGACCGGATCCCCGCGTCGGCATGATGCGGGGATTTCAAATTTATGGAAAGCGGCAAACCAATTTTGATGTTTGAACAAAAAGAAGGCGTTGCATGAGGCGAATTGTGATATACTCACTGTAAATACGATGTTTCGAAAGTCCGGGCGCTTTCGATGGGTGAACGGTTGGGTGTTTTATTTGGTGTAGGATGGCAGTGCAGCAGTGGCTAAGCAGGAGGATAACCATGGAAGATTTGATCATTATCGGGGCAGGGCCGGCCGGGTTGACCGCCGCGATCTATGCAGCGCGGGCGGGTCTGAAAACCTTGGTGCTGGAGGGAAATGTGAAGGGCAGCCAGGTGTCGCTGAAAACCCAGATCGACAGCTATCCCGGCTTTCCCCAAGGCATCAGCGGATCGGAGCTGATTCTGCGTTTTTGGGAGCAGGCCCGGCGCTGGGGGGCTCGCGCTGTCAACGAGCGGGTTTTGCAGATCCAGCCTTCGGAGGGCAAACACCGGGTGGAAACCGACAAAGGCAGCTATGAAGCGCTGGCGGTGATCATCGCCAGCGGCGGCCGTCCAGCCATGCTGGGCATTCCGGGGGAGGAAAAGCTGGCGGGAAAGGATATTTCCTATTCCCTTGCCTGGGATGCCGCCCAGGTGTCCGGCAAAAAGGTTATGGTGATCGGCGAAAGCGGCGCGGCCATCGAGGAGGCGCTGCGGCTGAGCCAGCATGCGTCGGACGTGGTTTTGGCCTACCAGAAGGATATACTGCGGGTGTCGCCGATTTTGCTGAATCGCATCAAGGCGGAGCCTAAGCTGAAGGTTCTCTTGGATACGGCAGCGGTGGCGGCGCAAGGGGAGGATTCCCTGGAAGCGATTTGTCTCCATAACAAAAAGACCAAAGCGGAAACCAAGGTGCTGGTGGACTGGGCTTTGGTTTTGATGCGACAGACGCCGAACACGGAATTTGTGAAAGGCGTCCTGCCTCTGGACGAGCACGGCTACATCCTGACCAACGCCTGGATGGCCACGGAGGTGCCCGGCATATACGCAGCCGGGGATGTGCGGAAAAAGGCCTTCCGGCAGATCAGCACGGCGGTGGGCGATGGCACGGAAGGCGCCCGGGCGGCGCTGCGGTACATATCGAACTTATAGTGCATGATAAAACGAGCGGATCCGATGGCGGACCGCTCGTTTTTGATCAACGTGCGGGTTTTTGCCCACACGGACTGCTGCGAAATTGCAGTTTTGCTCTGTCCCTTTTGTGCGGGGGCCGCACAAAAAGGCAAAGGAGGGACGGGGACTTTTTGCGTCGCTCGCAAAAAGTCCCCGTCCCTCAAAAGACCAAATTTTACTTTAACGGTTCCCGCAGCAGCGGGGCATCCAAGGCGGTGCAGGGGTTGATGTAGGTGCCGTTAACAGACAGATTCAAATGTAGGTGGGGCCCCGTGGAAAAGCCCGTGCTGCCCACGGTCCCGATCACATCGCCTTTTTTGACCGCATCGCCCACTTCCACCCGTCGTTCATCCAGATGATAGTACCAGCTCTTGAGGCCCAAGCCATGCTCAATGAGAATGGTATTTCCGGTCTGGGTCAGCTGTTCCGAGAAGATGACCCGCCCCCCATTGACTGCTTTGATTTCGGTCCCCCGGCCGATGGCCAGGTCGATCCCGGTGTGCCGGTATGAATCCGATGCGCCATTGACATAACGCCGGACGCCGAATAGGGTGGACAGCCTGGCGCCGGGCACCGGCATTTGCGTTTCACCGGACCAGGAAAGGACGGCATCCCGCTCATTCAGGACCGGTTCGATCTTTCCCTTGAATTCCTTGGCACTGGCCGCATTGCGGGTGGCTTCGGCCACTTCATCCTTCACCGTCAGATTCTGGATCGGGAACTCCTTGTCCTTAATGGTAATCTGGAAGGTCTCCGTTTGGTCTCCCGCGGTCAGGGATGCCTGATACTGGCCTGGTCTCAAATCGTAGCTCAAGGGGACCAGCGCAATGCGTTCCCTGTCGCCATACGCGGCAAAGTCCGGAGAGAAAGGCAGATCACTCTGGACGGTCACCTTATCGTCTGCCGTCAGATACTGGGCATAAATCACCAGCAGCTCGCCCGGATCGAAGGCCGTCCCGTTCAGTTCGAAAACGGCTGGCCGGTCGTATTGAAGGGCAAAGCAATACAGCCCTTTCCGGCTCGCCTCCCAGGACTTCTGGGCAGCCCAGCGGGCTTCCAGAAGAATGTAACAGGTGCCATCCACGGCAGGATCATATTTCGCCAAAGCCTCCAGCGAATCAGCAGCCACGGTGGTGCCGTTGAAATGAAAGAAGAGCTTGACCTGGTCGGGGGCGATATCAAACGCGGCGGTTTGTCCGGGAACGGATCTGGCTGTCAGGCAAACCGGCTTATATTTGGTTTTTTTCAGGAATTTCTGGATCGGGTCTTCTTTGTTCAGGACAGCGGCAGCCGCAGCCTCTGCATCGCTGGAAGGGGGTTGAAGGAGCTGGGCCATCAATTCCTCGGCCAGATCGTCGGACAAAGGCCGGATCCGGGCGTTTTCCTCTCCGGCGTTCAGGCGAAGCCTGGGGGCGTCCGGCGTGGCGATCGCCTGGATCATACCGAATAAACGCTGAGGTCCGCCGGTCACCAAGGCCGTCAAGACGGAGGTCAGCACCATAAAGACAACCATGACCATAAACAAGCGAAGCATCTTATGAAAACGCCGGCTGCGGCGGTAGGAACTGGAAGATGCGGATGGTCTGGCAGAAGGACGGCTTGGGTTCGGGGCCATGATCAGCTTCCTTTCCTGTCGAGATTCTCATGAACTTCGTTAAAAACATGAAATAGATTGTCTAATTTCTCACAATTCACCAAGAATATTATAATGTATACACGATGAATCTGCAAACTTAAATTGCCGCGGGCCCCTATGCAAGGCTGGCACTTGAAAGAGGGCCGGGTCATTTGACGATAAATTCAGGTTGAGGTATAATAACTAAGTATGCAAAAATCGATTTTTTCTGATGCTGAAGGGCTGCAGACCCAGCCTTTTCCCAAGATAAACATCAATGACAGCGTGACTTTAGGAGGAATGTATTCGTGGAAGAGCGGTATCAATTCGAGAAACTAGAATCCAAATGGCAGAAATATTGGGCGGAAACCGATGCCTACAAGGTGGACGAGAATTCCGAAAAACCAAAATACTATTGTCTGGAGATGTTCCCATACCCTTCCGGAAATCTTCACATGGGTCATGTGCGAAATTACTCCATCGGGGATGTGGTGGCCCGTTTCAAATCCATGAAAGGCTTCAATGTCCTGCACCCCATGGGGTGGGACTCCTTTGGTCTGCCTGCGGAAAACGCTGCCATCAAACACGGTATTCCACCGGCCCAATGGACGCTGGACAACATTGCCAACATGAGACGCCAGCTGTGCAGTATGGGGCTTAGCTATGACTGGGACCGCCAGGTAACCACCTGTCTGCCGGACTATTATCGCTGGACCCAGTGGCTTTTCCTGAAGTTTTACGAAAAGGGCCTTGCCTACAAGAAGAAGGCCCACGTCAACTGGTGCCCGGATTGTGCCACAGTTTTGGCCAACGAGCAGGTGGTGGACGGTGCTTGTGAACGCTGCGGTGCCGAGGTGGAAAAGAAGGCGCTCGAACAATGGTTTTTTCGGATCACCGACTACGCCCAGGAGCTTTTGGACAGCCTTGCGGATCTGCCCGGCTGGCCGGAAAAGGTCAAAACCATGCAGAAAAACTGGATCAATCGCAGCGAAGGCGCCGAGATCCGTTTTGCCATCGAAGGCACCGATGAAGAGCTTCCGGTCTATACCACCCGCCCGGATACCCTTTTCGGAGTATCTTATATGGTGCTGGCCGCCGAGCATCCTCTGGTTGAAAAACTGATCGCAGGCACGCCCAGCCAGGATACTGTCCGAGCCTTCGTCAAAAAGGTCCAGACCTTGAGCGATGTGGACCGCACCGCCACGGACATCGAAAAAGAGGGCATTTTTACCGGCGCCTACATTATTAACCCCGCCAACGGACAGAGGGTCCCCCTGTGGGTCGGCAACTACGTTCTGGTGGAATACGGCACCGGCGCCGTCATGGGTGTTCCTGCCCATGACGAACGGGATTTCATCTTTGCAAAAAAATACGGTCTGCCCATCCAGGTCGTCATCCAGCCGGAGAATGTGACCCTGGATCCGGCCGCCATGACCGAGGCCTATGTGGATGAAGGGTTTATGGTCAATTCGGGCGACTTCGACGGCATGCCCAGCGGCGAAGGCTTGAAAAGCATCGTCCGTTGGCTGGAATCCCTCGGGAAAGGCACATTGAAGGTAAACTATCGTCTCCGCGACTGGCTGATTTCCAGGCAGCGCTACTGGGGCGCACCCATTCCCATCGTCTACTGCGAGCATTGCGGCGCGGTGCCGGTGCCGGAAGACCAGTTGCCGGTGGCACTGCCCCTGGATGTAGCTTTTAAGCCCACCGGAGAATCTCCGCTGAACCAGTATCCTGAATTCTATGAGACTCCTTGCCCCCATTGCGGCGGCAAAGCCCGTCGGGAAACCGACACCATGGATACCTTCGTCTGCTCCTCCTGGTATTACCTGCGCTATGCCGATCCAAAAAACGCGGACCAGGTGTTTGCCCGGGACAAGGTGGATTACTGGATGAACGTGGACCAGTACATCGGCGGTGTGGAACATGCCATCCTGCACCTGATGTACGCCCGCTTTTTTACCAAAGCAATACGAGATATGGGCCTGGTGAGTGCCAACGAGCCTTTCCAGAATCTGCTGACTCAGGGCATGGTCCTTATGGGCGGATCCAAAATGTCCAAATCCAAGGGCAATGTGGTCAGCCCGGAAGAAATCATCCATAAATTCGGCGCGGATACAGCCCGGCTGTTCATTCTCTTTGCGGCACCGCCGGAAAGAGACCTGGAGTGGAGTGAACAGGGGGTCGAAGGGGCTTACCGCTTCCTGAACCGCCTGTGGCGGATCACCTATCTTTGTCTTGAAGATACGCCCGAACTGAAGCAGGCGGCCCGTGACTGGGATCTCGCGGCGCTGGAAAAGCCGGAACGGGACATGGTCCGTTCCCTGAGCCAGGCCGTCAAGAAGGTCACCGAGGATCTGGATCTGCGTTTCAACTTCAACACGGCGGTCAGCGCCATCATGGAGCTGATCAATGCCCTTTACCATTATCGGGATCTGGGCGGCCGCCATCCGGGCATCCTGAAGGCGGTTCTGGAAGACATGGTTTTGCTTCTGGCGCCCTTCGCCCCCCACATTGCCGAAGAGCTGTGGCAGGAACTGGGCAAGGATGGCAGCGTCCACAAGGCTGCATGGCCGGAATATGACGCGGCGGCGCTGGCTCTGGATGAGGTGGAAGTGGTGCTGCAGGTCAATGGCAAAGTCCGCGGCCGCATCACGGTGCCTGCCACCATGAGTCAGGACGAGGTCCAGGATACGGTCATGGCCATGGAACGGGCGAAAAAACTGGTGGAAGACAAGACGGTGGTCAAGGTCATCTCCGTTCCCGGCAAGCTGGTCAATATCGTCGTCCGTTAAAACCGGGCTATAAAAAAATATCAAAGCAAGATCTTTGGAGCCCGGGTCCGCAGGATCCGGGCTTTTTTTAACCCTGATTGACAGGCGGCTGCTTCATGAATATACTGTGGGGGAAATCATATCGACAGGGTCAGGGGATGATTGGATCATGAACAGCGAGACATTATTTGCCCGTTTGCTGGAGCTGCTGCCTTCGGAAACGATCCATATGCAGAAGAAAAAATTCTATACCTTCGATTGCGGCCCGGACCGCAGCATCCTGCTGGTCACCAGCGGCTTGCTTATGACCGTTCGCAGTGCGGAGGACGGCCGCTGCATCGGCACAGCGTTGTGCGAGCCCAACACCATGGTGGGGTTCAGCGGGTTTTATGGCGTCGTCAAGGAAGTGACGTTTTATGCCATCGAACCCACGACGGTCCAATTGATCCCGACCCGTGCGATGAACGAGCTGCTGCAGAGCGACCCGGAGCTGAGCTACGCCATGCTGATTTGGCTTAGCAAGCGCCATTTTACGCTGCTGGATGATCTTGAAGCCTGCGCGTTGCTTCCTCTGGAGGAGCGCATTGCATTCTTCGAGAATAAAATTGAATCCTTGGAAGGCCCCAAGCCTGCCGATATTTCCAACGTCTGCCTATCCATCGCCTTAGGCGTTCACCCCGTCAGCGTGAGCCGCGTTTTGAAAAAACCGAAGAAAAAAACAGAGAAATAAAGATCTGATTTCTGATCATGCCAAACCGCCATTCAACCTGTTTCCCGGAATGGCGGTTTTTTTGCGCGCTCAAAATAGAAATACATGGTAATGTTGTAAAAATATAGAAGGAGAAAGCGCCTGACGGACGAATTAATATGGTAAAAAATGGAGGAAGGGGGCCGGACGATGGATTATGGCTGCGGAAACAGGTGGCATCAGCTTGGACTTCTGGGCTTGGCGGCGGTTCTGCTGCTGACCTTCTGGGCGGGATTGTGGTACCAGAGCCGGCGTCTGGAGCCGGCTGTGCTGGTTTCAGAGGGGCAGGCCGCATGGGATGGTTCAGAAGCGCAGAGACGGGACGGAGAAGATGAAGCCGTCGGCGCGCCGCCTCCAGGGTCGGCTGAGCCGGAGGGGACAGCGACAGACTGGGAGGCCGGTCTTTCTCAAGCAGATGGGCCCTTGACGAAAACGGCGGAAGGCATGCTGGCCGTTCATGTGGTCGGCCAGGTCCGGAAACCGGGCGTCTATGATTTTCCGGAGGGCAGCAGGATGGATGATGCGGTTGCGGCGGCAGAGCCTATGGAGGAGGCGGATCTGTCCAGGCTCAATCTGGCGATGCTTCTGCAGGACGGACTTCAGATACGGGTTCCGAAGCTGGGGGAGGCAGATCCCTGCGGTCAGGGACAGCTGATTTTCTACACGGAGGATTCGATCCGGGAAATACGACAGCACAGCGATCCTTGGCTGAATTGGCAAAAAGAGTCCAAGGTCGACCTCAATACAGCCGGAAAAGCCGAACTGGAGACCTTGCCAGGGATTGGTCCGGCGTTGGCCCAACGCATCCTTGAAGACCGCCGGGCTCACGGGCCTTACAAACGGCTGGAGGACCTGGACCGGGTCAAAGGCATCGGCGGATCCCTGATTGACGGAATTCGAGACCGTGCGGTGTGCGGCGCCTGATGCCGGCGACATTAAATGACAGAGCCTGGTGCTTTCTGTGGGGAATCGCCCTGTCCCGCTTGGCTGGGCTGGCTTTGCCATCCTCTATGGAAGCGGTTTTGCTGCTCTTTCTTCTGGGGACGACCGTCTACGGTCTGCAATGGCAAAAGAGGGCAGCGAAAGCCTTGGGGGTAAAGGGCTGTATTCTTGCTTTCTGGATGCTTAGCGGTCTTATTCATGGCGGCTGTGCCTTCTGGCCTGGCTGCGGCGCTGAGCTGCTGCCAGGGCTGAGGGTCTGGGGCGAAGGGAGGATCCTGTCGGTCAAGGAATTGCCTGAGGCTGCCTGGTCAGGCCCTCGCCTGCAGATGACCGTCCGGATGAAGGGGCAAGGCCTTGAAGGATCGGAGGATGGCGGCGGGCAAGGGGAGAGGGTATGGAAGCGGCAGAAGCAGGTTCTGTTGACTATGCAGGGCAGCGACGACGCTGGTCTGGAATCTGAGGTTTGGGCGGATACCGTGAGAAGCTTCGTTCCGGGGGCGGGGATTCGTTTTTGTGGATGCATTTCCCCGGCTGAGGGTCCCAGAAATCCGGGAGGCTTTGATTACCCTGCCTATTTGGCGGCCCAAGGCATCTTCTGCCGTGTTGAAGCGGCCGCCGCCGAGGTTGCCTGCTGCCGTCCGGCCAATCCTGCCGCCCGATGGATGGCCGACCTGCGGCGGGACCTGCAGCGCCGGATCCGGCAGCAGCTTCCGCCGGCGGAAGCTGGGATCGTTGAAGGATGTCTCCTGGGACAGACCCTGGCGATGGAGAAGGAGGATCTGGAGGCTTATCGCCGCGCGGGCATTGCGCATTTGTTTGCGGTATCCGGCAGTCATGGTTCGCTGATCCTGTCTCTGGCGGCCTGCCTTCACAATGTGTGCCCGGGCCGAAGAGCTTTTTGGCGGCGTTGGCTTTTATCCGCAGGGATGCTGTTTTTCTACACGGCGCTGACCGGATTTCCTTTGTCCATGATGCGGACGCTGGTGATGGGTCTCCTTCTGTTGACGGCACCGGCCTTTGGCCGGAAGCCGGATGGACGCACTGCGCTGGCGGCTGCGGTGATGATCCTGCTGTGGCATTGTCCCGGAAGTGTGCAGCTTGCCGGCTTTCAGCTGTCCTTCGGCGTGGTGCTGGGGATATTCCGTCTGACGGAATGGCTTCGGCGAAAGCATGTACCGGGCTGTCTGGCGGTGCCGGCGGCGGCCCAGCTGGCCGGCATGCCGCTGCAGGCCTATTGGTTCCATCAGCTGCAGCCGGCGGGTCTGCTGATCAATGCGGCGGTGCTGCTCCTGATGGGCCCCTTGATGGCTCTTTCTTTGGCCGCCGGTCTTCTTTCCCCGCTGCCCGCCAGCTTGGCCGGCGGATTTTGGAAAGCCGCCGGCTTTCTGGCCTGGCTGATGCACGACCTTGCGATCCGATGGGCGGCAGCGCCCTGGGCTTGCTGGCCCTTTGCCTTCCGCGGCTGGCCCTTCTATGTTCTGTGGGGGATGGGGCTCTGGCTTTTGCCGGAGCTGTCTTATTATGAAGCGGCCTTGGCCAGTCGCCTGGGTCCGGAGTTGCGTCGGCATGGACTGTGGCGCCGGCGCCGTTTGGCGGCGGCAGGCCTGGCGGTTTGCTTTTGCCTTGTCTTGAGGCTTCTGCCTTCGCCCCTGGA
>CALMWJ010000251.1 GCA_937873525.1 uncultured Peptococcaceae bacterium
AACCAGGTTTCTGGTCCAGCCTTCTGCAGGGAATCGGAAAATGGTTCGCCGCCCTATGGCGTTTCATCTCCTCCCTGTGGCAATGAAATGAATAGGACGGCCTTCGATGCATGACACATCCGAAGGCCGTCCTATTTCTGACTCCATGGGATCATTCGATGGACTTTAAGGATTCCACCATGTTGATGCGGCGGATCTGAAAACGGGTGATCCGATTGACGACCAGGGAAAAAGCCATGGTCAACAAACCGGAATACAGATAACTGAGGCCTTGGATCTGCCGGACAAACTTGATGTTGTCGATTTCACAGGTCACGATCACCATCCGGTGCATGAACAGACCGATCACCAGACCGGCAGCGATGCCCAGCAGGGTGAGAAGATTGTTCTCACGATAGACGTATTGGTAAAGCTCCCCGTCCGTGAAGCCCAGGACCCGGAGGGTTGCAAGCTCCCTCCGCCGCTCTTCGATGTTGATGTTGGTCAAGTTGTACATGATCACAAACAGCAAGGCTGCCGAGGCCAGGATCAGCACAATGATCACCACCAGCAGGCTATCCATGGTGTTCCCCATGGTTTCCTTGATCGCACTGGCAGCTTTGACCATATTGATGCGTTCATCCGCGAGCAAAGAGGCGGCGACGGCGGCCTGATCCGCTTTCCCGGCAGGCGTCAGCTGGAAAAGCAGATGATTGAAACGGCATTCCTCCTGAAAAATCTGTTGGTAATACCGGGCATCCATCAGGACGTAATGTCCCAGGTAATTTTCCATCACCGCCTCGATACGGACCTCCGCTTCCTTTTTCCCTTTGGTCAGGTAAAAGCGGTCCCCGGGGCCGGCGTCCATCAGTTCAGCCAGCTTTTGGGATATGACCGCCCCCTCCTCAGGCAAGGGGATGCTCCCTGCCTTGCTGCGCAGCGTAAACAACCGCTCCAGCCCTTGAGGGTCATTCGCGGCGATGACGGTGACAGCCCTTTTGAAACTGCCGGAAGCCTTGGAGACCTCGCTTTGACTGTCCAAATTTCCATAATAGCAGGCCAGTGGGTTTACAGCCAAAAGCGGATCCAGCAGGGAGTCTGCCGCAGCCTGCAGCGCCTGGGGCGGCATGCTTTCTTCAAAGTTGCACTGCATGTCGTAATGCAGCAATTCGGTAAACTCGATATCCATGATCGAAAAGATCGAATCTCTGACGCCAAAGCCGGTCAGCAGCAGGCCGCAGCTGGCTGCCACACCTACGATGGACATCAGAAAGCGCTTCTTGTACCTGAAAATATTGCGTGCGGTTACCTTCTGGATGAACGAGAAGCGTTTCCAAACCGGCGTGATCCGTTCCATCAGGATCCGCTTGCCCATGGGCGGCGCTTTCGGCCGCATCAGCTCGGCCGGCACCGTCAGCAGTTCCTTGCCGCAAGCCGCCATGGTTCCGAAAACCACACTGGCCACCGCAGCGGCTCCCGCGATCAAAGCCAGCGGCCAGGAAAAGGGCGTTTGAAAATCCGGGATCGAATAGATGCTGCCATAAGCGTCAAAAATCACCGACGGAAACAGCTTGAAACCCAGCATAGCGCCAAAAAGGCTTCCCAGCATCGAGGCCGAGGCCGCGTAGATCAGGAACTGCCGAGTGATGTCGGTGGATTTGTATCCCAAGGCTTTTAAAACTCCGATCTGGGTCCGCTGCTCCTCCACCATCCGGGTCATGGTGGCCAGCGTCACCAACACAGCCACAAGGAAAAAGATCAAGGGAAACACCGTGCCGATGGCTTCGATCCGGTTGGTGTCATCCTGATAGCCGGAATAGCCTGTATTGGCTTCTTTCCGGTCCAAAACATACCAGTCCTCCTCCGGGTCCAGCTGTTTCAAACGGTCCTTCACGACATGCACAGCGCTTTCGTACTCCGGTAAAAAGGCGTTCAGGCCCGCAGCGTTCTCCACCATGATATAGGCGACGCTGTACCGCCGTTCAAGGTCGGCGCCGAAGGGCAGCCGCGGCCCCAAAGCCTGGACCACATTGCCGGAAACATAGGCAAACCCGTCGTTTTCTCCGCTTCCTAAGGTGCTGCTGCCCCGGTCGATATAGATATAAAGAGGCGACTGGATCAAGCCGCAGATCACCAGCCGCCGGCTGCTGCCATAGTTGGAAACGGCAATCTCATCCCCGATCCCGATCGATTGCTCTTTGGCAAAGTCTAAATCCAAAGCACACTCCTGATCATCGGCCGGCAGTCGGCCGGAAACCACGTGGGGTGTATTGAGCCATCCGGAGGTTTCTCCCGAGATCCCATAATCGCTTTGCTGAAAGGTGGCCGGCCGTTCCGACAAACCGGGGGCTTCCTCTTCGATGGGCATGGAATAAAGCTTTACCACGGCGCTTTGGTCCTGGCCATAGTCCAGAAGGGCGTCCTGGATCAAGCCGGGCTCCGCCCGGACAACGCCGGAGGCTGACCGGATGGCTTCGATGTCCTCCGCGATCAGTCCTTCATCCGAGGCCACCAGCAAATCAAACATGGAGGTTCTATCAAAATAAGCATCGCCGGACCGTTTCATATCCGGTCCGGTGGCCCGTATGCCGGCAAAAAAAGCCACTCCGATCATGGCAATCCCCAAAATCGAAAGATAACGGGTCCGGCTGTTCCTGATTTCCCGGATCAGATTCTTCCATAGCGCTTTTTTCATAATCACCACTCGATTTCAGAGGCGGGCGTTGGATGGGGATTCATGGCCACGTTGTCCACTTTGCCGTTCTTGATACGGATCACACGATCTGCCATAGGCGTCAGCGCCATATTGTGGGTGATGACGATGGTGGTCATGCCTCGCTTCCGGCAGGTTTCCTGAAGCTGCTGCAGGATCTGCTTGCCCGTCACATAGTCCAGGGCGCCGGTGGGTTCATCGCACAACAGCAGCCGGGTATTCTTAGCCAGGGCACGGGCAATCGAGACCCTTTGCTGTTCTCCGCCGGAAAGCTGGGAAGGAAAATTGTCCATACGATGGCCCAGCCCCACCTCTTCCAGGACCTGTTTCGCATCCAGAGGATCCTTGCAAATCTGAGCAGCCAGCTCCACATTTTCCAAAGCGGTCAGGTTCTGGACCAGATTGTAGAACTGAAAGACAAAACCGATCTCATTGCGCCGGTACATGGTCAGCTGCTGCAGAGAATAGCTGCTGATGTTCTGGCCGTCCACCAGGATCCTGCCGGAGGTGCAGGTATCCATTCCGCCCAAAATATTCAGAACGGTGGTTTTCCCGGCGCCGCTGGGCCCCACCACAATGACAAATTCTCCCTTTTCCGCCTCGAAGCTGATCCCGTCGGCCGCGCAGATCCGGACTTCTCCCATGGCATATTCTTTTCGGACATCATCCATCTCGATAAAGGCCATCCTGCCTCACTCCTTATTGATGGGCGTTCTTAAAATGCGTCTTTGATTAGTTCGATGGACCGGACATCGCCATACAGGCCGATGATCACCCCGACCACATCAAACCGGCACAGGCAATCGGGGTTCTTTTCCATGGCCAGATAGAGTCTGGCCAGGCGCCGAAGCCGTGCCTGTTTCCGATGGGAAACCGTCTCCTGGGGCAGGCCAAGCCCCTCATGCCGGCGGCTCCGGATCTCCAGGAAAACCAGGTAACCGCTCTCCCGGGCGATCATATCGATTTCCCCGATCCGCAGCCGTACATTGCGGTGAAGGATCTCATAACCCTGGGACGATAAAAAAGAAGCAGATGCTTCCTCTGCTGCCCTGCCTCTTTGCTGGGGGGTTAAGATTGCTGCGGCATCCCTCATCCTAAGCCTTCTTTTGAAAGTATCTTTGCACTTCTTCATCATCGAAGAACGCGACTTGTTTGAAATCCGGACGTTCCAAAAATCCCAAAAAGGTCTTCCGGTGGCAGGGAGAAGGGCCATGACGGGCCACGGCCAACCGGTGCCTCTCGGTAGGATATCCCTTGTTCTGGGCCAGATGATATTGGGGATACAAAGCATCCAGCCCTTCCATCAAACGGTCCCGATAGGTTTTGGCCAGGACGGAGGCGGCGCTGATGCAGGCGCAGCGGGCGTCGCCTTTGACTATGCCTTCCTGAGGTATGCAGAGGTCCAGTCGCAGCGCATCCAGCAAGAGATAATCCGGCTGGATGGAAAGGCCGGACAACGCCCGGCCCATGGCCAGCTTCGTCGCCCCCAGGATATTGAATCGGTCGATCTCCTCCACATCCGCCTCGCCGATGGCCCAAGCTGCAGCTTGGTCCTTGATTTCCGATTCCAGCCGCAAGCGCGTTTTAAGGTTCAGCTTCTTGGAATCATTGAGTCCCTTCAGCCGAAGACCGCTGGGCAGGATCGCGGCTGCGGCCACCACCGGGCCGGCCAAGGGCCCCCTTCCGGCTTCATCCACACCGGCAATCCAAGCAAACCCCCGGTCGTACAGGGATTCCTCATAAGCGGACAGGTCCTCCAAACGCCGGAGCTCCTTCTCTTCCGCATCATGGCTGCATGATCTATTGTTCTTCATGGGCGGCTACCCCGGTTTCATCCATCAGACCCTGGACAGACTGCGCCGGTGCGGTGAAGGTCTCCGGATCATCCCATGTGACCGGGCCTAGTTTTCCAGCCCGAAGCTCATCGAGAAGCATGATCGCTGCTTTGTCAGTTTCTACGTTACCGCCCTTTCGCAAAAAGCCGCGGCGCCGGGCAATGGTTTCCAGCAGAACGAAAGCCTCCTGCTGCTCCGGAAGATCCTCCCGGACCAGAACCGCCTCCCGGCCGATTTCGTCAGCGGTGATCGTTTCCGAGATGCCGTACCGCTGGGCCAGCCGCCCCGGACGGTGGGTCCGCAACCATTGAATGAGCCAAAGACTCAAATCCAGAGGATCGTAGGCGTTATCTCCGATGGCGCCGGTGACGGCAAGCTTCCTGGCAGTATCCGGGTCTTCGATCTTGGGCCACAGGATGCCCGGCATATCCAGAAGCTCCAGGTCTTTTTCCAGACGGATCCATTGCTTGCCCCGGGTCACACCGGGTTTGTCCCCGGTTTCGGCACGGGCCTTTCCGGCGAACAGATTGATCAGGGTCGATTTCCCCACGTTGGGGATCCCGGTGATCATCACGCGGATGCTGGTATTCATGATGCCGCGGCTGCGGCGCCGTTCCAGCACCTGTTCCGCCTGTTTCTCGATTCCTGCTGTCAGCTGCTTGATCAGGAGTTTCGGATTGCTGGTCCGAAAATTTCCCGCGATGGCCGGCCAGCCGGCTGCTTCAAAGTTTCTGATCCATGCCTTGGTCATTTCGCTCTCGGCCAAATCTTCTTTGGCCATGATAATCAGACGGGGCTTCGCCCCGATCAGGTCGTCGATGAGCGGATTGCGGCTGCTCATGGGCAGACGGGCATCCACCATCTCCACCACCACATCCACCAAACGCAGATTCTCGGTGATCAGCTTGCGCGTTTTGGCCATATGGCCGGGAAACCACTGAATCATAGCTACCTCCGCACTCCCAAAATATCTAAATCAACTATATACCATTTGTAATTTCCTCGCAAGGAGAAGGCCTTGGTCCACCGGATGGGCTTCCGGCCCGGCTCAAAGACCTTTGAAAAAGAAAGCGGAAAAGAAAGACGACGGCTTCGTTTGGAATGCCGTCGTCTGCATATCGTTTGTCTTATAAGGTTCTTAGGCTCTGTCTTTGATGCGGGCTGCCTTGCCAGACAGGTTGCGGAGATAGAAGAGCTTCGCGCGGCGAACCTTGCCTCTGCGCAGCACCTGAATGCTCTGGATACGCGGCATATGAACAGGGAAGCAACGCTCCACGCCCACACCGTAAGTCACCCGGCGAACGGTGAAGGTTTCGTTGATCCCGCTGCCGCGGCGTTTGATGACAACGCCTTCGTAAGCCTGAACACGCTCTTTGGCGCCTTCAACGACCTTTACATTCACGCGAACGGTATCACCCGAACGAAATTCAGGAATGTCCTGACGTAATTGTTCAACTTCGATACTTCTTAATAAATCCATGATATGTCCCTCCTCCCCGTATAGATGTTCATGCCTTGCCTTCATTATCAAAGCAGCGGACCATCCGTTCTTGCCGACAGGCGAATACTAAGTTAGTATAACATAATCGCTTTTCTGATACAAGCATCTTATTTCGACTCAATACGCTTTTCTTCAAAGGCATCCTGCCCGCTCCGCAGCCCATCGTCAAACCAGGCAGGACCCAGCAGCCGGTCGAGAATAATGGAGGCCGCGCTTCGAACAGACAAGTGGTTGTAGGCGCCGCGACCGGTCACCGGCTCCAGGATCACATCCGCGGAATCGATGATTTCCTTGGCCAAACCGTAGCCCGTGCCAAAGACCAGCAGGTAATTGACCCCTTGCGGTGCAGCCGCCGCAGGTTCGGCCATCCGGCGCCGCAGCGCCGCATAGGACGTGGCGTGCTCATGGGGATGGGCGTCGGTGACCACGCGGCAAAGGCTTCCTCCCCAGGTTTTAAGAATCTCCGCCTCAGCGGCTTCCAGGGATTCCGCCAGGCGGATCTTGGATAGAGCATGGCAGCGGTCCGGGTTGTATCGGGCGCCGGCACCCCGGGTCCAATATTGCAGAAGCTCATCCGCCAGGGTATGCTGGGCGGGATGCGGATGGACCAGGAAATATTGCTGCAGGTCGTAGGTGGCTGCGCAGCGCGAGATGTCATGGATGTCCAGATTGGTGATCGATGTGGCGATCACTTCGCTGTTCTTATTGTAGATGGGATAATGGACCAAGGCTAGAAAAACCCGGTTTTGTGACAATAGGATCGCCTCACTTGCCTGTCGTATTCTCTTCTTCTTCACGGTGGATCTCTTCAAGAAATTTTTGATCTTCCTTGGTTAGCGGAAGGGTTTTAAGCAAATCCCGGCGCCGAAGCCAAGTCCGGCGCAAAGCCTCTTTTCGCCGCCATTTGCGGATGCATTCGTGATTGCCGGACAACAACACCTCCGGAACCTCCCGGCCTCGGAAAACCCTCGGCCGCGTATAGTGGGGGTGCTCCAGCAAGCCGTCTGAGAAAGAATCCGCTTCATGGGATCCGGCTTCCCCTAAAACACCGGGAAGCAGCCGGCAAACCGCATCGATCACCACCATGGCCGGCAGTTCCCCGCCGGTCAGGACGTAATCTCCAATAGAAATTTCCTCATGGGCCAAAGCCCGGATCCGTTCGTCAAAACCTTCATAATGGCCGCAGACAAACACAAGCTGTGTCTCCCGGGACAGGCTATTGGCCATTTCCTGGGTGAAGGGCCTGCCCTGGGGGCTCATCAGGATGATTTTTCCAGGGAATTGCGCAGGATCGCCGATCCGGTCTTCCAGCGCGCTGAAGATCGGTTCGGGCTTGAGCACCATGCCGGCGCCGCCGCCATAGGGAATATCATCCACATTTTTATGTTTTGACGTGGCGTAGGGACGGTAGTCCATGGCCTCAAAGTGAATGAGACCTTTATCCCGGGCCTTTTTCATGATGCTCTGACTCATGGGCCCGGCAAACATTTCCGGAAAAAGAGACAATACTAAGATATCCATTCATTCCTCACTGGTCTTTCGGCAAAATCGTTCAGTCCAGCAAGCCGGGCGGCAACACGACCTCCATGCGTCCGGCTTCCAGGTCGACCTTCTTGATCACAGTTTTCAGGGCAGGGATCAGAATCTCCTGCTGGCCGTCCCGAACCACATAAACGTCGTTGCTTCCGGGCTGGAGGACCTCTGTCAACGTGCCGTAGCAGCGTTCGCCTTCGCAGACCTTTAAGCCCTCGAGTTGATATATGTAATACCTGCCTTCCGGCAAAGGTTTGAGTTCAGATTCAGGCAGCTGCAGAAAATAGCCCTTGATCGCTTCCGCCTGGTTCATGTCGGCGATTTCCATGAAGGTGATCAGGACCATCTTTTTGTGATACCGAACCGTTTCAATCGTCAGCGGACGACGAGGCACCCTTTGCTCCATTTGCTTCTCGTCAGCCTCTGCAACGGCATAAACCTTTTTGATTTCCTCAAAAAGGCCGGGGTCGTCGGTGATGGGCTTGACCTTGACTTCGCCCCGGTTGCCATGGGTATTGATGATTTGTCCAATGGTGATGAACATAGGCTCCTCCTGTCTGTCGATGCAAAGGCGGCCGGGTCCGGCGCCTGGGACCCTCCGCGGCGGTTTGAGAAACGGGAAGGCCCCAGCGTTTGGGTGCCTTCCCGCATGGTGGTTCGTATCTCGATTGGATCAGGACACAATATCCACGACGATTTTTCTCTTTTCACTCTGGAGGGCAGCCGCTTTGACTAAAGTACGGATCGATTTGGCGATACGGCCTTGCTTGCCAATCACCTTGCCCATATCTTCAGGCGCAACGCGCAATTCAATGATCACGGCGTCTTCCTCTTCGCGCTGAGTCACAACCACTTGGTCGGGATGTTCCACCAGTGCCTTCGCCAAATATTCCACGAGATCTTTCATGCTGCGCGACCCCCTTATTTGCCGATGACGCCGGCTTTGACCAACAGGGCTTTCACGGTTTCGGACGGCTGAGCGCCGGTACCGACCCAGTATTTGGCACGTTCCTCGTCGATCTTGATAACAACAGGATCCTTGGTGGGATCATAGTATCCGAGCTCTTCAATACAGCGGCCATCACGGGGTGACCGGGAATCAGCTACAACCACACGGTAGAAAGGCGCTTTTTTCGCACCCATTCTTCTCAGACGAATTTTAGTTGCCATGAATTTTCACCTCCTCAAAATAATCTGCACGATTTCGTTGTTGTTTCTATCCAGTCTGCCCATTTAGAAGGGCAGCTTGAAACCTTTCATGCCGCGGCCGCCTTTGCTCATCTGACTCATCTGCTTCATCATTTTCTGAGCCTGTTCGAACTGCTTCAGCAGACGGTTGACATCTGTGATGGTGGTGCCGCTGCCCGCCGCGATCCTCTTGCGGCGGCTGCCGTTGATCAGCACCGGTTTCCGCCGTTCTTCCGGCGTCATGGAACGGATGATGGCTTCGGTATGGGCCATATCCTTCGGATCCACCTGAAGGTCCTTGAGTCCCTTGATCTTGCCCGCACCGGGAAGCATGCCCAGCAGCTGGTCCAGCGGACCCATGTTTTTCATCTGCTGCATCTGGTCAAGGAAATCTTCCAAGGTAAACTCCGCCTTGCGGAGCTTCTTTTCCATTTCCTGGGCCTTCTTGATATCCACCGTTTCCTGGGCTTTTTCGATGAGGGTCATCACATCGCCCATGCCTAGGATCCGGGAGGCCATACGATCCGGATAAAAGGGTTCCAGCGCATCGGTTTTTTCGCCCATGCCCACAAATTTGATGGGCTTTCCGGTAACCGCTTTGACGGATAAGGCCGCACCGCCGCGGGTATCGCCATCCATCTTGGTCAGGACGACCCCGGTCAGCTCCAGCCGGGCGTTGAAGGTTTCCGTCACCTTCACCACATCCTGCCCGGTCATGGCATCCACCACAAGCAGGATCTCCTGGGGCGGCACCGCCGCACAGATGGCATCCAGCTCCGCCATCAGGGCATCATCCACATGAAGCCGGCCAGCCGTGTCCAGGATCAGGATATCGACGGCCTGCCGTTCCGCGGCAGCATAAGCACCCTTAGCGATCTCCACGGGACTGACCTGGTCTCCCAGGCTGAAAACCGGCACGTCCAGCTGCTGTCCCAGGATCTCCAATTGTTTGATGGCGGCAGGGCGGTAAATATCGCAAGCGGCCAGCATGGGGCGACGGCCGTGTTTTTTGAAATGCCGGGCCAGCTTGGCGCTGGAGGTGGTTTTGCCGGAGCCTTGAAGGCCCACCATCATGATGACCGTAGGTCCCCGGCCGGCATTGTTGATCTGTGCCGGATTGTTGCCCATCAGCCGGGTCAGCTCTTCGTTGACGATCTTGACCACCTGTTGCCCGGGAGTCAGGCTGTCCATGACCTCGGAGCCGATGGACCGTTCTTTGACGGCCGCGATAAAATCTTTGACGACTTTATAATTGACGTCCGCTTCCAAAAGGGCCATACGGACTTCCCGCATCGCCTCCGTGACATCCTGCTCGGTCAGCTTCCCCTTGCCCCGCAGACGCTTAAAAACATTTTGAAGCCGGTCTGATAAACTTTCAAACGCCATGGTTTTATCTCCTTATAGTTTAGAAACCCGTTCGAGCAGCGCTTCCCACCTGGCCTGCTGCGATTCCGTCATCGGGCCGCCGAGGTTGGCCTGCCAGTCGCGCAGATCCCGGAGCAGTTCTTCCTTTGCCTTGCGCTGCGTGGTATTTTCTGCAATCAGCCCAAGAGCTGTTTCGTAGTGTTCCAGTTTTTCGTCCGTCCGGGTGATCAGGTCATAGACGGCATTGCGGGAAACATGCTGCAGATCGGCAATCTCTCCCAGGGAAAGATCGTCCTGATAATATAATTCGTATATGATCCGCTGCTTCTCGGTCAATAGCTCGCCGTAATAATCCAGGAGCAGGGAACGCCTCGCAATTTCTTTCATGAAGCACCTGCCTGTTAAACAAATTTACTTAACGCTCGTACTATCCTAGTTTAGCGAAGCTGTTCCGGGTTGTCAAGGCAATTTGCATAACAACCTTGAAAAAATAAATTATAGAAGGCTCTGCGCCGGAGCACTAGCCCCTGCTGTTGAAAATGATCACCGCAACAACGATGATCAGGATCGCGATTCCAAGCAAAAGCGTCATCATCGACATCCTCCCCCATCCTT
>CALMWJ010000252.1 GCA_937873525.1 uncultured Peptococcaceae bacterium
CGCTGACCTGTTTTCGCCTTGCCTCTCGGCGACGGCTTTTATATATTAGCACCATCCCGCTGCCTGTGTCAACCGCTTTTTTTGATTTATTTCAGCGGTTTCGTTTTTCTTCGGGATCCCGGGAAATGTGACTTGTTTGTCATATTTCCGCGAGCCGCTCCATCGAGGGGGTAAGCCTTATTATAGTAGATTTCGCGGCCGGATGCAAGTGCCTATTCCGGCTTTCTTCTGTTTTTCCATTGCCCCTCAATTGAAAAAGTGAATTCCGCCCCTTAACCCTGGAAGACGGAAGTTGCTTTTTCAATTGGCCCTCCATTATTTCCCACTTAAATTTTGCCTTGTGGCTGCAGCCCTGGCTCGGGACGTGGAGCCGGATGGACGGCCGCCTTCTTCATCGATCTTCTTCCCTGACGAATCGCAGGCTCTTTCCATTCGAATAGATGCTGCCGGTCCAGGCAGGATCTTCTGCAGGATAGTCTTCGCGAGCATGGGCACCCCGGCTTTCATTGCGAAGCATGGCCGAATCGGCGACGCATTTTGCTGTGACCAGCATATTCCGGCACTCGAACCATCGCCTCAGATCCGCCGGCCGGGTCTGCAGCAATCTCTGCTCCAGCCTTTCGATTTCGCGGCACGCCTCCCCCAAGGCGCTTTCCGTTCGCATCAGCGAAACGGAAGACCACATCATTTTCCGCAGCGCCTGCCGCACTTCCGTCACATCTTCTCTCCCCGGTTCGGGCACATCATAATCAAACGTGTCACGAGCCGCCCCGACGGCTTTGCAGCCAGCGGCAAATTCAGCCGCCCGGATGCCCGCTGCCGGACCAAAGACCGACGTTTCCGTCAAGGCACTGCCTGCCATGCGATTGGCGCCGTGCAAGCCCCCCGACACCTCGCCGCAGCAATACAGTCCCCGAATGCCGGTGGCGCAGTCTGCTTTCAGGGGAATGCCTCCCATCATGAAATGGGCGACCGGCCTGGCAAGGAATCGCCTGCCTCTGAATTTATGGCAGGCTTCAAAAATATTCGGGCATTCCTTTTCTAAATATACCGGATCACAACCGGACAGGTCCAGCGCCACTTCGGCTTGTCTGAACATGCATCGGGCCAGCACATCCCGGTTCTCCTGTTCTTTTTTTGGATAGGCCTCCATGAACCGTTCGCCCTTTTCATTCAGAAAGCGAGCGCCATAGGCGAAAATATCCGGAAAGATATCGAATTGCACTGGCGTGTACACACGATATGGATAAAATTGCACAAATTCCATGTCCCGCAGCTCCAGTCCGGCCCGGACGGCCATGGCATACCCATCGCCGGTCAGGTCGCTGGTGTTGCTGGTGCTTTCATAGATGTAGCCGGCGCCGCCCGTTGCCAGGACGACCGCCTTGGCTTCAATCGCATAAAGCAGCTGGTCCTTTTCGGCAATCAGTCCTTTGACCTGGCCATCTTGCAGCGTCAGATCAACGGCCATATACCCATCCATGATCGCAACGCCGGTCTTTGTTTCAATATAGTGACGCATCGGACAAGTCAACAGGCGGCCGGATTTCGGTGCGCAGCATGCCAGATAAGCCTCCGGCTCCCCTTTAAAATCCATGGTCTTGAAATGAAGCGGCAGTCCATATTCCCTTAAAGCCTCGACCTGTCTTGCCCCTTCCATAACAAGCTTCCTCAACAATCCCGGGTCATTGATCCCTTTCCCTGACGCCATAAAATTCCGGATATACTCATCCCGGTGGGTTTGGGCATGCGGTGCGAAACGGTGCACAGACATGGATACCAAGGATGCGCCGGACAAGCCTGCCTTTTTTTTCGAAAGCAGCACGACCTTCTGTCCGGCTTTTGCAGCATGAACCGCCGCATACATGGCGGCAAGTCCCCCGCCCACCACCAGGACATCGGCGCAGCATAATTTCTTCGTTTCCATAGTTCCTCCTTGTTTATGGATTTGACAAGCCCGGCTCAGAATTGTATCATAGGTTATGTCTTATGGTCCTGTTTCCGTAGCTCAGCAGGATAGAGCGACCGCCTCCTAAGCGGTAGGTCGTGGGTTCGACTCCCGCCGGGAACACCATCTGCATTCGACGGGCCATCTTACGGGATGGCCCTTTAAGCGCGCCCAAGATCCTCTGTATATAAAAGGAGTCGTTATGACCGTTCTCGGGCCTGACGCCGTTTCCGGCCGCAAAGAAAAAACAGATCATCCTCTCCGAACCAAACGAGCCGGCTTCACAGAACGGGACCATCTTTATATGAAAGAGGCCCTGGAAGAGGCCCAAAAGGCTTTGGCTCATGGCGATGTCCCTGTCGGGGCTGTGATCGTCCGGAAAGGACGGATCATCGGGCGGGGCCATAACCGCCGGGAAGCCGATCAGGATGTGACCGCCCATGCGGAAATCCTTGCTTTGAGAGAGGCCGGCGCATATGACGGCGGCTGGCGGCTGGAGGGCGCAGTCCTGTATGTGACGCTGGAGCCTTGCCCTATGTGCGCGGCGGCCATCGTCCAAGCCAAGATGGCCCAGGTCATTTACGGCGTCGACGATCCTCGCCTTGGAGCAGCCGGCTCTCTGCTGAATTTACTGCAGTTCCCCGGTTTCCACCATGACGTCGCCATTCGCAGCGGGCTGGAAGCCGAAGCTTGCAGCAATCTGCTGAAAGATTTTTTTATCGAAAAGCGCTGATGCTCCGCTTTTGCCAAATCCGTTGACAGCAAAGCCGTTTATCAGTATCATGTAAAAGTGGCCGCATGCTTTGTCTGCCATGCGGCCATAAAATTTCAGGAGCGGTATCGAAGTGGCTATAACGGGGCTGACTCGAAATCAGTTGACGGGCAACCGTCCGTGGGTTCGAATCCCACCCGCTCCGCCAGGTTATGCCGGCCTCCCTTCGAGGGAGGCCGTTTTTTATGCGCTGGTTGCCTTGTTCCGGCGCGATCTGCCGCTTTACCGAAAACGCTCCGGGATCATTTGCTCTGCGGAAAAACAACCACCAGCATCATCTTGAAGGGTTCCGGCGCAAACACCGCATGAGGCTTCCAGGCCGGCATGACGAGGGTCTCGCCCGCCTGCACACTATATTCCTTGCCATCCACCGTGAACATGCCGCGCCCTTCAAGGACGGTGACCATGGCGTCTCCGGAAGATTCATGGCTGCTGATTTCCTCGCCCTGGTCGAAGGCAAACAGGGTCATGCTGACCGCCTTGTTCTGGGCCAGAGTCTTGCTGACGATCTGCCCCGGCAGGATCGTCACCTGCCCGGCCAAAGGCAAAGCCTTTTCGTGCTCTAAATTTTTGATATAGACTTCCGTCATCCTCGTTCCTCCGTTTCCTCTTGTCTATTGAAGCAAAGGATCATTTCCTGGCCTCAGACTCATTATATCCCGGGCAGGAGCGGAAATATGTTGCATATGCAACGCGATCGAGTCAAAGGGGGCCGGAAACTCCCGCTGCCGGCTTTCCCATCAGCATTCGCAGCGGTTACGGCCGTGACGTTTTGCGGCATACAGTTTTTCATCTGCGCATTGAATATAATCTTCCACCTTGCTTCCTTTGAAAGGCTTCGCGGCGCAGACGCCAAAGCTTGCGGTGATTCGGATCGTTTTCCCGCCAAAGTCAAAATGCTTCGCCTCCACCTCGGCACGAATCCTTTCAGCAGCCTCGACAGCCCTTGCCAGATCGGCGCCCGGCAGACAAATCAAGAATTCTTCGCCGCCATACCTGGAAATCCAGTCTTTATCCTTTCGGATGCACCCCCCCAACGTATCCGCAAAGCCTTTCAGGACCGCATCCCCACCCAAATGGCCATAGGTATCGTTGACCGTCTTAAAATAATCAATATCAGCCATGATGATCGAGAGCTCCTGATCCGCCAGAAGACTGCCGGCCAAATCAGCCGGAAACCTTTCGTCGATGTAGCGCCGGTTGAAGACGCCGGTCAGCGGGTCTTTCAGCGCAAGACCGTTCATGAAGTCGATCATGGCCCGGATCTCCGTTTTCTGGTTCTGGTGACCGCTATCCATAACCATGCTGCGCGTCACATCCTTCAAAAGCTCCGCCACGATCCGTTCTCCATTTTTCTCAAAGGGGATCGCTGTAACCATAAACATCCGGTCATCGTTGTATTCGATTTTTACAAAGGATTGGTTTTCAAGATAAGCCCGGACCGAAATGCAGTTGTCACAGATTTTGTTTTTGCCCCAGAAATCAAAACATGCGGTTTCCCCGGTCATGGACTGGCTGTGATGATACTCCGTGACCCGTTTTGACAAAGGATCCACCAGGCGCAGCTGCTCGTACATGTGCTCCAGCAGCGCCAGCTTGTCCAGGCTATTCAGATAGTCATTCTCGATCGTCATTCCCCTTCGCCCCTCATATTCTGCAAGCTCATTGTATTTTGTATTATACATGGTTTATTTCGGAATTTCTATTCAAACGAGGCCATGCCAGCCAAGCCGCGGCAGCATCTCTGTCTATTCCGTGCCGCCGGGGAGGGGATCCGGCCTGCGTGGAAGGAACACCGCCATGGGGGACAGGTCCCCGTGCTTTGCCGCTTCCAGGAGGCGGCAGCTCAACTGCGCGCTGTATTTCTTTAGATACTCCTCCAATCCGGGATTTCTCAGTCCCAGGGACCGGATCATGGCAGCGGTTGCCCGGGCGATCATTCGATGGATATCCTCCGGCGCTTTTTCCGACAAATCTCTGTTCAATACCTTGATTTGGAACGGCTCGATCCAAAGGTCCGGGCATTCCTTCCCGCAAAGCAGCGACAGGATCTGCTGTTCAAAGAGAACGCC
>CALMWJ010000253.1 GCA_937873525.1 uncultured Peptococcaceae bacterium
GGGAAAAGACCCACGATGTCTATGTTTTTCAGCGGCAGGAAAGCTTTGATCAAGCACAGGCTGACCGGATTGGCGCCGACAAAGATGACTTTTATTTTTTTACCCATATGGACCCTCCCCCGGAATAATGCAGGATAAATCTAAAATCTGGATTTAGAAATCAAAAAACTGGATTCCCCAAAAGGGCGCGAGGCTTTGATTTCAGGGAATTCTGAAAAATATCCACATCCAAATATTTGATGCGGCGGTTCTTCAATGCTTGCTATTGTTAATATAAGGCATTGGCACGGCATTTGCAAATGATTCAAGGTATGGGTATATGGATGGCATCCAGATCAAAGCCTTTGTAAAAAGCCCCTGTTCAAGGGGGATGGGAAGCCAAACACAAATCGGACTGGGCCAAAGAGGTGAGACACATTGAACGTCATGGAGACCGACATCGCGGTCATTGGGGCAGGGCCAGCGGGATTATCCGCCGCGATTCAAGCTGCCAGGTTCGGCGCAAAAGTCCTCTTGCTTGATGAGAATAAAGCGCCGGGCGGGCAGTTGTTCAAGCAAATCCATAAATTTTTTGGCTCGAAAGAGCATCACGCCGGCGTGAGAGGGTTCCACATCGGCCAGGAGTTGCTCCAGGAAGTTCAAAGGCTTGGCGTGACGGTCATGCTGGATACGGTGGTCTATGGCATCTACGAAGGCCTGACCTTGGGCGTTGTCCATCAAGGCGATCATTATTCAATCAAGGCCAAACGGGTGATTCTTGCCACGGGCGGCCAGGAAAACTATATGGCTTTTCCCGGCAGTGCTCTGCCGGGGGTTATGGGCGCGGGCGCGGCCCAGACCATGATCAACGTTCACCGGGTTTTGCCCGGCAATAGAATATTGATGATCGGCTCCGGGAATGTGGGGCTGATCGTCTCCTATCAATTGATGCAGGCAGGGGCCGAGGTGGCGGTCTTGGTTGAAGCCATGCCGCACATCGGCGGCTATGGCGTCCATGCGGCAAAAATTCGCCGGGCGGGCGTGCCGATTTACACATCCCATACGATTTTAAGGGCTTTGGGAGACAAAGAGGTGGCAGGGGCGGTCATCGCCCGGCTTGATCAGAACATGCGGCCCGTGGCGGGAAGCGAGCGGGAATTGTCCGTTGACACGATCTGTCTGGCGGTTGGGCTGAATCCCATGACGGAGCTGGCCTGGATGACCGGATGTCAGTTTGAGGTTGTTCCGGCGCTCGGAGGACCCATCCCCCTTCATGACCACAACATGCAAACCACCATCGGCGGCGTTTATGTTGCCGGTGACATTGCGGGCGTTGAGGAGGCTTCCTCCGCCATGGAGGAGGGCAATCTTGCCGGCATTGCGGCGGCAGAATCCTTAGGCTGCCTCGGACCCGATGAAGCGAAGGCCCAAAAAGACATTTATCAGAATCGGCTCATGGCCTTGCGGACCGGGCCCTTTGGGGAAAAGAGGCGATTGGCCAAGGCGCACTTGCTGGAGGCCATGAAGCAGGCAAGCGCTGGTGCATGAGGGATCATGGGATCCCGGAAGGGTGAGATCAATGGAAGCAAACACTGCGAAATTTATCTGTCGGTGCCAGGAAATCACGGAAGAGGAAATCGAACAGGCAATCAAGGACGGGGCAACGACGATCAAAGGCATCAAGGACCGTACGGAAGCCACCATGGGTTTATGCCAGGGCAGAACCTGCCGGAGGCTGATCGAGCGCATGCTTCCGGCATCGGAGGAGCTTTCCCGGGAAAGGCACAGCTGCAGGCCGCCGGTGCGGACGGTGAAGATCGGGGACCTGCTTCAGGATGAAGGATCGAAAGGGGAATCCGAATGAATTCGGTTGATGCAGTGGTGATCGGCGGCGGGGTGATTGGCTGCGCTGTGGCCTATAACCTGGCCAAGGCCGGTGT
>CALMWJ010000254.1 GCA_937873525.1 uncultured Peptococcaceae bacterium
ATTTTCATTTTATTGAAGGATTCGCCGCTTTCCACGGTTTTGGCTTTTAAGCGGCTTTTCTTGTCTTCAAAGAGCACCTTGACATCCGGTTCGATCCGCTGAACCACACCTTCCACCGCCCGGTTCAGGGCGGCAGCGTCCACGCCGGCAGTCGTCTCCAGCCGCAGTTTCTTCGTAACGAAATCCAGGGTCGCCGATTGCACGCCATCCAGGCCGCCGACCTCCTCTTCGATTTTTCCAGCACAATGGGCGCAGCCGAGCCCCTCAAGCGTTATGGTGCATTTTGTGCCTGACTCTTTTATTTTTTCTTCAACGACCACGTCCGGCTCATGCTTGCGGACAATATCCTTCACTTGCTGCAGAATATGCTCCGGACCGCTTTCACCCTGAATCTCCAGGATCATCGTCTTGGTCATGAAATTCATGCTGGCTGCGACGCCGGGCAGTGCGTTGACCTCCTGTTCGATGATGGCTGAACAGTGGGCGCAATTCAAGCCCTCAAAAGTAAGTTCTCGTTTGATCATGCCAGCCGCTCCTTTACTTCTCTTCATGGATATGGATCATGCCCTGGTCGAAAATCCGCTTGACATGCTCATCATCCAACGAATAATAGATCACTTTTCCGTCCCGGCGGTTTTTTACCAGTTTGGCCTGCTTCAGGACTCTGAGCTGATGGGAGATGGCTGATTGGGTCATATTGAGCAGAAACGCAATGTCGCAGACGCAGAGCTCCGCTTCATGCAGAGCCCAAAGGATCCTGATGCGCGTTGTATCACCGAAGACCTTAAACAATTCAGCCAGATCATAGAGGGTTTCTTCTTCGGGCATCCGTTCTCTAACCAGGCTGACCACCTCTTCATGGATCACGCTGCATTCGCAGGTTTCAACAGATATTTTTGCTGCCATGGAACACCACCTCTTCGGTCTCTTCATTTGTTTATTTGAACATCCGTTCATATGTTTAATTGCATTTTACCCATTTGCCGAGGTTTCGTCAATAGTCATTTGAATATTTCTTCATATGTTTGATCGGATTTTTACCATTATTGATGTTTCCCGTAAAAGACTACCCTCTTCGAGGTCCTCTATGGTATATTGTAGATAAGGAACGATTAATATTCGCACCAGCTTCCGCATCCGTGACGAACCGTACACAGGCCGGGCAAAACCGCCTGCCCCGGCAGAAAGGATGGGATCCTATGAAAAATGCCGCTTTAAGTGCACTATGCAACGAATGGTTCACCCAAACCAGCCGCAGTGACTGGGATAACGCAACCATCGACGAGATTAAGGACGCCCTGGAAACCTTGAAGCAGAATCGGCCTGCCATCGTCAAATTCACGGCTGAAGAAATCTGGGCTGAAATGCAGGACATCATTGCGGAATACGATCAGGCGAATAAACCGGATTGATTCCCTTCCACACCGGCTCAACCTCGTCTTATACACAAAGAAGCCTCTTTGCGGTTCCGCAGAGAGGCTTCTTCAATCGGCTCAGCTTTCAGATCCCTATGCTTCCAAAACATTTTTAATGGTTTCAAGGGTCTTCTGGATCATCGTCGTTACCGAAACCTCCGGCATCCCTACAATGATATTGCCACATTTATTAATGGGGATCAAAATTTTCTTCGCCCGGCTTTGGCCCACCGCCGCCGCCATCGCTGGAGTAACCTCACCCAGCAGAGAATCAGCAATCACGATGCCGATGGGTCCGATGATGATGTCTGCCGTGCGGCAACACACGATCACAGCGTTTTCGCCGGTGGCCGCATGTTCCGCCCCCGCCTTGACCATGCAGGCGGTGGCGATGCTGTTGGTTCCTACGGCCGTGATCCAAGCCTCTGGCAAAGCTTCTCTCACCGCCTCCACCAGTTGTTTGCCTATTTTTCCTCCTTGCCCGTCAATGATCAGAATGTGCTGCCGTTCTTCCCGCTTCATGTGCCATTCTCCTTGCCATAAAAAATCAATGTTTGTTCAAGCTTCTTTATCATACCACATTAAACGGTGCCTGCGACAGAGCGGGCTCCCCGTCGCTGGCGGTTTCGCATGGAGAAAATCAATGCACATTGCCTAGATGGATGTGCTTCAGTCCGGCATCTTTACCAAAGGCCTGTGCCATCCTCAGGGTTTCAATGGGTGTGACGGGCACATCCATCATTTTCCATGCCGGGAAGAATCGGCTGATATGCCAGGGCACATCCCGGCTTAGTTCATTGGCGACAAACTCCGCCACTTCCTTAAGCTGCTCCGGCCTGTCGTTGACCCCCGGCACCACCAGTGTCGTGACTTCGAGATGGACGCCCGCCTGATGGAGGATCTTCAGGCTTGCCATAATGGGTTCTGCATGGGCACAGCAATACTTCTCGTATACATCCCCCCGGGAACCCTTCAGGTCCACGTTGGCGGCATCCAGATAAGGAATGATCCGCTCAAGGGTTTCCGGTGACATGAACCCGTTGGTGACCCAAATATTTTTCAAACCTTCCTTCTGCGCCAGAATCATGGTATCCAGGGCATATTCCACAAAAATCGTCGGCTCTGAATAAGTATATGAAATCGACGGACAACCGTGCGCAAGGGCTTGCCTGACATGTTCTTTGGGGTGTACTTCATAGCCTTCGATGGGTTTGTCGGGTTTCGGTCCTTGGGAAATCTCCCAATTCTGGCACCAGGCACAGCACAGATTGCAGCCGGCTGCCGCGAAAGAATAAGTTTTGGTTCCTGGCATGAAATGGTACAACGGCTTCTTTTCAATGGGATCGATGGCAACCGAAACGGCAACCCCGTAATTCAGTGTATATAGAGAACCGCCCTGGTTTTCCCGGACACCACAGATGCCGCGGCGGCCTTCCGCAATCGTGCATCGGTGGCCGCAGACCGCGCATCTGACTTTTCCGTCCTCCAGTTTTTGGTATAAAATCGCTTCTTTCATTCTATCGCCCCCCTAAACCCGCTTCTTTTTTCAGCAATTCCGCTTTGTCGGTTTTTTCCCAAGGCAGGTCAAGGTCTTCCCGGCCAAAATGCCCGTAAGCCGCCAGCTGCCGGTAAATCGGCCGCCTCAGGTCAAAATTCCGGATGATGGCCGCCGGCCGGAAATCAAAATGGGTTTCGACCAAGGATGCAATCTTCATCTCATCAATTCTATGGGTCCCAAAGGTGTTGACCTGCAGGGAAACCGGGTGGGAAACCCCGATCACATAGGCCAGCTGGATTTCACATTGCTCCGCCAGTCCGGCCGCCACCACATTTTTCGCCGCATAACGAGCCGCATAGGCGGCCGACCGGTCCACTTTGGTGGGATCCTTGCCGGAAAAGCCGCCGCCGCCATGGTGCGCATAGCCGCCATAGGTGTCCACCATCAGCTTTTTCCCGGTCAAGCCGCTGTCCCCCTGGGGCCCGCCGATCACAAAACGCCCGGTGGCATTCACAAAATATTTTGTCCGGTCATCCAGTAAATGGGCCGGAATCACAGCTTGAATCACTTTTTCGATCATATCCCGCTCAATCTGGCGAATAGAAACTTCCGGCTCATGCTGGCAGGCAATGACCACGGATTCCACCCGGCAAACCTTTCCGTCCTCGTACTCCACCGTCACCTGGGTTTTTCCGTCCGGCCGCAGATAAGGGATCTCCTTTGATTTACGGACATCCGCCAGTTTTTTGGCCAGCCGGTGAGCCAGAACAATGGGCATGGGCATATAGACGGTGGTTTCATTGCAGGCATAACCAAACATGATGCCCTGGTCGCCGGCGCCGATCCGGTCCGCTTCATCCAGGGAGCCTTGCTTATGTTCGAAAGAGGCATTGACGCCCACCGCGATGTCCGCGGACTGTTCGTCGATGCCCGTCAGGATGGCGCAGGCATCTGCATGGAACCCGAAATCCACCTTCGTGTAGCCGATTTCGCGGATGATGTTCCTTGCGATTTTGGGAATATCCACCCAGCATTCCGTGGTGATCTGTCCGGCGATAAGAACCAAACCTGTGCTCACAGAGGTATTGCAGGCCACTCGGCCAGAAGGATCTTTTTCCATGATCGCATCGAGGATGCTGTCGGATATCTGATCGCAAAGTTTGTCCGGATGGCCTTCTGTTACCGATTCAGAAGTAAAAAATCGCTTTTTCATATCCGTCTCATCCTTTCCATGGGTGGCTTGACCAGCCATATTTTCCGATCAATTCCACGAAGCGCACCTTCTCGATGGTGCGCCTTGAAGCCTCCCCTCCCGCATCCTTCGTGATGAGCTGAAGCTCTTGTACGCTGGGCGGTCCCACCGGTATGATCATGGTTCCCCCCGCAGCCAGCTGCTCCATCAGCTCTTTGGGCACATCCTCCGCAGCCGCAGTGACCATGACCCGGTCATAAGGCGCATGCTCCGGCCACCCCAGGCTACCGTCGCCGATCCGGTAGTAAATATTCGAGTAACCCATGGATTCCAGCCTATTCCGGGCTTTTTTGCTGAGCTCCGGGATCCGCTCGATGGTGTAAACCTCTTTGGAGAACTGGGCTAAAAGGGCGGTCTGGTAGCCAGAACCTGTCCCTACCTCCAGCACCTTGCTGTTCTTATCCGGCGATAACAGCAACGTCATTTCCCAGACCAGGCTGGGCTGGGATATGGTCTGTCCGAAGCCGATGGGCAACGGTTCGTCCAGGACCGCAAGATCCCTGGTTTCAGCATCGAGGAAAAGTCCCCGGTCCAATTTTTTAGCGAAATCCATCAGCTCCATATAATCCATTTCGCGCACCTCCTTTGTCACGGAGGAGTTCAGGATCCAATCATATCGGGGGACCTTTCCAGAGGCTGGTCCAGCAGGATGTTGCCAAGGGTCTCGCCGGCTTTGCCTTCCACCAGGATCATCACCTTCTGAATCGTCGGAAACTCGGTCAGGGTGTTGACGATGGAGGACAGGGTCATCATCTCACCGGCGCTGCCGCCCCAATGATGGTCGATAAATTCTCTTGAAAAATTGACGGTACAGACGCTGTTGGCGATTCCCAGATCCAAGACCACCGTTCCTTCCGGGATCGTCGGAAAATGGCCTTCTTCCTCAGGGCCGTCGATGAGACCTTGAAGGGCGGCCCAAGCCGTCCTTGAATCATAAACCGGCAGATTCCGGATTTCCGGCCAGACCTTCTCTGCCGTTCGATCCGCATAATAGAGGGTCAGGTCCATCCACAAGACGTTTTCCTGCCCATACAGAAAATAGCCGGCAGAAAAAGGCTCCTCCCCGATTTCAAAGAGCTTTTCAAAGGATACCACGCCAATCCCTTCCCGGATCACCCGTTCCTCGTAATAGGCACTGGAATTGTCGTCGTATCGAACCGTGTACTGTTTTGCACCGCTGGGAAGGATTTCCGTTTTCATGATTTGGGCACTCAGTTCCGTGGCTTTCCCTGATTTGTCGGTTACCCGGTCGATCCAGTAATTCCCTTCTTCAAGGGGGGTTTTGATCAAGGTCAGCCGGTTGAACTTGGAGTCCATCATGACCTGCTCCTGTTTTTCCTGGATCAGGCTGGTCTTCTCGATGCGGTATTTCAGGGTGATGGAACGGTCTGCCGTACTCTCTCCTCCGGAGGGATCGCCCACCATCCCGCTGATCTGGTAGGTCCGCCGGTCCGTTTCATCCGTGATGGCATTCAGCGTCATGGTATGATCATATTCCGCAAAGCCGTTGTAGATCCATTGGTATCCCGGAACAGAGGGCAGAAGCTGGGACAGGGCTTCTTTTTGGTAACTGGGATCCCCGATGCCGGCCACCCGGGTGGCCGCGTTCCAGCTGACATCCTTGCCCAGCATTTCGGAAATGGCCCTCAGGGGCACATAGGTGGTGTTGTTATACAGGAAGTTGTCCGCAGAAACCTTTGTGCCGTTCACTTCAAGGGTCAGCGTATTGCGGTAGATCCTGACCAGCTCGCTGAGATCCGCTCCAAATCCCAGACCGGCAAAAAAAGTCAGGGCAATCAGCAAGACCGATGCGGCGGCCAAGGTTTTCCTAGGGTGTTGCTTGATCCATTGCCTGATTCGCAACCGCATGGGAGTTCCCTCCTTTCATGGGTTCCAGTCAACCGGTATCTATATTCATTCTATATCATTTTCGCAATATTTTAAATAATCCGTTTTTAAAACCTGGATACGCCGGTTTGCGGCGCCCTTCGGTTCGATCTATGGCTGGGTCAATGCGTCCTGAATTGCCAGCAAGATGGCCTTGCTGCTGTAGGTCGCTCCGGTGACAGCGTCCACCTGCAGCGATTGAGCGGCGATGACCTGATCAAGGATCGCCTCCGCTGGCCTTCCCTGTCCGTTGACATGCTTGATCAAATCGATCTTGGTGATCTGATGGTCCTTCACGGTCACGTCCAAAACCACTTGGACCGGACCGGCTTTATAGCGGCCCTCAAAGGTTCCATCTTGAACGGCGGATAAATCGGCCTCCGTAATCACCGCCTGCTCAAGAGACGCCAATTCCTTGGCCATATAGGCCATCACGGCCCCAGCCGCCAGCACCAGCACCAGCAGCAGGATTGCGGCCGTTTTTAGAATCGGATGCTTTTTTTTCACTGCCCATTTCCCTCCTTAGCCAATGCTTTGACAAACTGCTCCGTCAAATCCAGGATCTGCTTTTCACGGTCTTTTCGAGACCAATTGATGATGCCTGTGCCAAGGATTCTCAGCCCTTTAGCCTGGCAAAGGCCTTCCATCTGCCGGATCGCCCGTGTTCCGCCCATCCACGGCAAGGGGAAGGCATGGGTCACAAACCCAAGCACGACGGGTCTGCTGGCCAACTCCATATCGTCGAGATAGGCACGCATCACCGCCGAAAGAGAAAACCCCCAAACCGGCGCCGCAAAGATCAATGCCTCATAGCCATCAACCGGCGGTTTGGCTTGGAAACGCACATCTTCCGGCCTTGGATCGCTTTCTTTGAAAGGGATGATTTTCTTCAGTTCCGTGGAATGCCCCTCCTTGGCCAGCCTTTCCTGGATCTTCTCAGCAACGCTCAACGTGTTTCCGGTCTGGGAATGGACCATGATGCCGATTTTCATAGGATCCTTCTCCTCTCCGCTCAATGAATTCCCCATGGTTTTCAATTTGAATTATACATGTAAAAGTCTGGAAATGCGATTTCTATTTTGCGAAATTGCAATTTTCTAAAAAGTCCCGGCTGACCGGGCCGGGATTTCAACAATTCCGCCGGTTCGCCAAAGGGTTCAACGCACTCGTAAAACCTTGACAGACGGCCGGAGCGGTGCCATGATGAAATTGTACATGCCTGTTTTCTGAAATAAGGAGGTTTTTATAAATGCGCATCATGAACCCTTCCGCACAATCCCCGGCTGATCTGAAAAAAGAAGCCCATAAAGGCCGCAAAAAAACCTGCTATCAGGCTGAATTTGACTATATGGCCCATGTGGTCAAAGGAATCCCCACCCATGTGTTCAACGAGCTTATGTACAAGTGCACAACAAGAACACCGCAGAAGCCCCCTGAAATATAGCCTTATTCAAAGGTTAAGCCCTGCCGGCGTCCCGGCAGGGCTTTTTGCATGGTCAGGCCTGTCTCCGCAACCGGAGATCCCTTCGGTTACCCCAGCTGCAGCAGCAGCTCCCGCAAGAGCTTGCAGGCCAAGGCCGTTGAAGCCCCGCTTTGGTCGTAGATGGGAGAAAGCTCGTTCATATCTGCGGCCACGATGTTCAGCCGGGAAACCGCGGAAATGGCGGACCGAAGTTCCTCAAAGCTGACGCCGCCGGCCTCCGGGGTCCCGGTGCCGGGAAAGACCGAGGGATCAAGGACATCCAGGTCGATGGTCAGATACACCGGCTTGCCTTTTAGCGCAGCAACGGCTTGCTCCAAGCCCGCAAGATTGAATTTTGTCGTATAAACATGGTCTTTCGCCCAGCGGAATTCGGCCCTTTCCCCGCTGCGGACGCCAAACTGGTGGATCCTCCAGTCCCCCACCAACTCATGGCAGCGGCGCATCACGGTGGCGTGGGACAACTTCTCGCCCAGATAATCGTCCCTCAGGTCAGCATGGGCGTCAAAATGCAGAATATGGAGGTCAGAGTATGTGTTGAAAGCCGCCCGGACCGCCCCCAGGGTGACCAGATGCTCACCGCCGATCATACAGGGGATTTTCCGGTCGTTCAAGATCTGCCAGACATAGCCTTCGATGATGGCCAGGGATTTGGCGGCATTGCCGAATACCAGCTCCAGATCGCCTCCGTCAAAAATATGCCGGTCTTCCAGGTCAGCATCCAGGTAAGGGCTGTAGGTTTCAATGCCGAAGCTCTCGCTGCGCATGGCCGCGCTGGCAAACCGCGTGCCCGGCCGGAACGACGTGGTGCTGTCAAAAGGCGCGCCGAACAGGACGATCCGGCTTTCCTCATAATCATGGTCGCAGCCAATGAAGGTTTGGATATTTTTATTCATCTTCACTGTCCAGCAGCTCCTTTACATAATTGGGAATGGCAAAGCATCCCACATGCAGCGCCGTATTGTAATATTGGGTATGAATGCCCAAGGCATTCCAGGCTGACGCATCGAAATGCTTCAGCGGGTCGTATATTTTTGACGCAAAACCGAAAAGCCAGTGTCCCGAGGGGTAGGTGGGAATATGCGCCTGATAAACGCCGCAGACCGGAAAAAATTCCTTGATCCGCTTGTGGGCCCGCTTCATGGAACGGGCATAGGTCCCGTAGTAGGGGCTTTCGTGCTGATTGACCAGGATCCCATCTTCCTTCAGGGCATTGTGGCAGTTGCCGTAAAATTCTTTGGTGAACAGTCCTTCGCCGGGGCCGAAAGGATCGGTGGAGTCCACGATGATCAGATCGTAGGCATCCTGCTTCGTCCGCACAAACCTCAAGCCATCCTCAAAATAGAGCTTGACCCGTGGATCATCCAGCTTGCAAGCGGTCTGGGACAGATATTCCCTGCAGACCTCCACCACCATCTCGTCGATTTCCACCATGTCGATTTGCTCAATACCCGGATAGCGCGTCAATTCCCGAACGGTTCCGCCATCACCGGCGCCGATCACCAGGACTTTTTTGATTTGCGGATTCACCGCCATGGGAACATGAACGATCATTTCGTGGTAGATGAATTCGTCTTTTTCGGTCACCATCATCAAACCGTCCAGAGTCAGGAATTTGCCGAACTCCACAGCCTCGAAAACGTCGATCCTCTGGAACTCGCTCTGGGCGCTGCAGATATGCTTGTTGACTTTTATGGAAAACCGCACGTCATCGGTATGCTGTTCGGTATACCACAATTCCATCTAAATCCCCTCCACGATGTTGATTTTTTCGATGTTCAGGTCCTGGGTGCCGGTGAGGAAGCAGCCCTTTTTCTTGGCATATTGGATGTAGCTTAGAATTTCTCCGGTGATCCGTTCTCCCGGCGCCAGGATCGGGATTCCCGGCGGATAGGCCATGACGAATTCAGCGCTGATTTCTCCCAGGCTTTCTTCGATGGCCACCATGCGATTTTTGTTGTAAAAAGCCTTCTGGGGCGGCAAAACCACTTCAGGGTTGATATATTCATGGTCGAACATGCCGGCCTTGTCCTTGGAATAGCGCCGTTTGATTTCCGAAAGAGAGGAGATCAGTCGTTCCAGTTCCAAGGTCCGGTCACCGGCTGAGATGATGGCCAGAATGTTGCCGATGTCGCCGAATTCGATCTGGATGCCATATTCATCCCGCAGCAAATCGTATACCTCGATGCCTGCCAGTCCAATGTCCAGGGTATGGACAGAAAGCTTGGTGGTGTCGAAATCAAAGACGGTGTCGCCGTTGATCATTTCTTTGGAAAATGCATAATACCCGCCCAGCTTGTTGATTTCCGACCGGGCGTATTCGGCAAACGCCACGGTCTTTCGGACCAGCTCCTTACCGTTTTGATAAAGGTTTTTGCGGGCAATGTCCAGAGAGACCATCAAAAGATATGAGCCGCTGGTGGTCTGGGTCAGGTTGATGACCTGGCGCACGTAACCGGCGGAAATCGACGGACCGCACAGCAAAAGAGAGCTTTGGGTCAGGGAGCCGCCGGTCTTGTGCATACTGACCGCCGCCATATCCGCGCCCGCCTTCATGCCGGAAACCGGCATGGCTTCCCCGAAATAAAAATGGGTCCCATGGGCTTCGTCCACCAGGGCCAGCATGTTGTGGCGATGAGCCAGCGCCACAATGGCGACCAGGTCGGAACAAATGCCATAATACGTTGGGTTATTCACCAAAATGGCTTTGGCGTCGGGATTTTCCCGAATCGCGTTTTCCACGTCCGCCAGAGACATCCCCAGAGGAATGCCCAGCTGGGCATTGACGCCCGGATTGACATAGACCGGGATCGCACCGCAGACCACCAAGGCATTGATGGCGCTGCGGTGGACGTTGCGGGGCATGATGATTTTTTCTCCGGCCTTGCATGAAGCCATGATCATCGCCTGGACCGCCGCGGTAGTGCCATTGACAATGAAATAGGCGGCAGCTGCCCCGAAGGCTTCGGCCGCCAATTCTTCCGCCGCTTTGATCACCGATACGGGATGGCAGAGATTGTCCAGAGGCTTCATGGAATTCACATCCGCCTTGAGGCAGTTTTCTCCCAGAAAATCGGTCAGCTCTTTGTTGCCGCGGCCGCCCTTATGCCCCGGCACGTCAAAAGGCACTACCCGGTTGGCTTTATGCCTGAGCAGTGCTTCATGAATAGGCGCGTTTTGTTGAGTGTATTTTTTCATTGCACCGTCCTCACACCGAGTAGATATTCATACCGCTAAATATTTCAATCATCTCTCTGCGAAGCTTGTTGGTGATCTCCAACCGAAGCTTGGGCGGCAATTCATAAACGTCTTTATTGAAAAGATAATTCTGCAGCTCAATTTCCTTGATCAGCATTTTGGTGTGGAAGATATTGGATTGATAGACGTTGATATCAATAGCGTCATATTTTGTCAGAGTCTTGGGGTCGATATAGTCCTGGATCGAGGTGATGTCATGGTCAATATAAAATTTCTTGCCCTGAATATCCCTTGTGAAGCCCCGCACACGATAGTCAATGGTCATGATGTCCGAGTCAAAGCTGCCGATCAGATAATCCAGCGCATTCAAGGGTGAAACGGTGCCGCACGTGGAAACGTCGATGTCCACGCGGAAGGTTGAAATGGTCTGATCCGGATGATATTCCGGATAGGTATGCACGGTCACATGGCTTTTATCCAAATGACCCACAACGGTATCTCTTCCAAAGGCAATGGAGCCAAGGTTGCAGGACCGGTCGATCAGCTCCTTGGACATGGCTTCTTCGGTGATCAGCAGAGTGACAGAAGCCCCTTGGGGATCATAGTCCTGCTTGGAAATATTCAGAACATGGGCACCGATCATTTCGGTGACGTCGCACAGGATCTTGGTCAGACGCTCAGAGTTGTATTGCTCATCGATGTAAGCAATATAGTCTTTCTGAGCTCTTTCTCCTTTGGTGTAGCAAACATCATAAATGTTGAAGCTCAATGTTTTTGTCAGATTGTTGAAACCGTATAATGTGATCTTTTTTTCCAACCCTAGCCTCGCACCCTTTCAAGAAAATATTATCTGATTATACCATATTCTGCGCAATAATCAATCGTTTTCGGGGTAATTGTCATAATAAATATAACCATAAAAAAACCGCAAGGATGCTGCCATCTGATATGCTCCCCTTTAGGCAGACACCTGAAATAACAAAAATTCAGGTCTACACAAAGGGGGGCATATCAATCCTTGCGGTCCGCAGAATCAGAGGATTTCGCCTTCCGTCCCGATTGTGACAACCTGCCATGGAATCATTTTTCCGCTTTTCAGCATGGCCGTTTTGACGGCCTGAACCATTCCTCCGCAGCAGGGGACGTCCATCCTGACCAACGTGATGCTGTTGAGATCGTGAAGTCTTAGGATTTCCGCCAGTTTATCTGAATAATCCCCCTCATCCAGCTTTGGGCAGCCAATCAACGT
>CALMWJ010000255.1 GCA_937873525.1 uncultured Peptococcaceae bacterium
CTAAAAAGAAGCTGCGCAAAGACGCAGCTTCTTTGGATATCAAAGTATATTTTACCACATGGTCCAATGAGATGCAAATACTAAATCGCAGTTTTCCATAATCCATGGAGATTGCAGTAGGCAAAGGCCGCCACTGCTTCATCCTCCGCCAAAGCGAAGGTGGCGGTGGGTTTCATGCCCGGATCCAGTTTTTTACGCTGTCCGCCATGTTTGGTTTGCAGGTAGATCCACATGATGAAATGTTCATCGGCCATGGGATGCTCCACACTGCCCACTTCCACGGCCACTTCATTGCCATTGACCGAAACCACCGGCAGGTGTTTTTCACGGGAGGCTTCAACCGTATTGGCCACCAATTCTTCCATCGGCTCGCCGCAGCAGACCAGCTCGCCCGCACCGCTGTTGATCAGACCGACAAGATTACCGCATTTTCTGCAAATAAAAAATTTGTGTTCCTTATCCATTCGAAGCCCTCTCTTTCTGTTTTAAATGATTCTGCCCAGAGGCATCCTTTTTAGGAATGTTCCCTGATTATATCCATCTTATACCATATTGGTGCCGGTTTCAAGCATTTAACGATCTATTTTCGATGCAGCGGCGGACCGGCCAGTTCAATGGTGGTGCCTCCCAGATAGTCTGCCTCCGCCGCGTCATGGGTCACCACAATGACCAGGGCCCTTTCGCCCAGGGGTATGAATTGGTCCATGACCCGCTTCTTGGTGGCCGGATCCAAGCCTTTGAAGGGTTCATCCAACAGATAAATATCGGCGCCGTAAGCCATGGCCCGAGCCAGGGCGACCCGGCGCTGCATGCCACCGCTGAGGGCATGGACCGGCTTATCCGCCGCATCCAAAATGCCCAGACGTTCCATCAGCTGATCCGGATCCGCCTCCTTGCTGACGATGGCAATGTTTCGGCGGGCCGAAAAGGACGGCAGCAACCGGTCCTCTTGAAACACCATGGCGATTTTCGGCCCATGAGCCCCTGCTTTTGATACCGGCAGGCCCTTGATTTCACCGGAATCCGGTGCATCAAGCCCCGCCAGCAGGCGAAGCAAGGTGGTTTTGCCGCTGCCGGAAGGACCCTGAAGGCAGACAATGCCCTTATCCGGCAAAGTCAGGCTGAAATCCTTCAGGATGATTTGATGATCGTAGGATTTATGGATGCTGATCAGTTCGATGCTCAATCGGCCGCACTCCTGTCTGTGTGGGATGGGATGCGCTTGGGGCTGCGTTCTGATGCCAATCATTGACGGCTGTATCACAGCCGGGCTGCCGTCCAATGGATGAACCAGAGAACGCCCCGCTCAATAATCAGGCTCAGGATGATGACCACCAGGGTCCAGGCAAAAAGATCCGGCGTTTCCAAATAGATTTTGGCATTGTACAATGCCTGTCCCACGGAACCCTTCGGCGTTCCCAGCACTTCCGCGGCGATGCCGGATTTCCAGGCAAATCCGATGCCGGTGGTCACCGCCGAAACGAAATGCGGCATGACCGATGGAATATAGACGTATCGGACCACCTTCCAGCGGCTGAAACGGAACATGCGGCTCATTTCCAGCAGCTGCCGGTCCGTGGCGCGAATCCCCTGGGAAAGGTTTCCCCACACCAGCGGCAAGACCATGAGAAACGCCACAAAGGTCACCACCCCTTCCGAGCTCAGCCAAACCAACGCTAAAATAATGAAGGAAGCCACCGGCGTCGCTTTGATCATGCCGATCAGGGGGGAGAACAAATGTTTGAAAAAAGGGATGGTCGCCGTGAGGACCGACAGCAGGGTTCCCGCCACAACCGCCAGAAGAAAGCCCAGCATGATCCGCCCCATCGAGGCAAAGATGCTGAAGTAAAAAGGCTTTGTGCCCAGCAGCGCCAACAGGCGCGAAAACACGATCCCGGGCCCGGGGATCAGGAGCTCCTGTCCGACGGCCATCCCGGCAGCAGCCCAAACCAAGATCCAGAATAGGAAAACCAGCAGTTTTTGCCCGATGGGCCCCATAGGAAAGCCCGGGGAAGCTTTGGGCTCCCCCGGACCAGCGGTCGGGCTCTGATGAAGCTGTGCGTCTTCTTTATCGGATGTAGTAGATCTTGTCATCCGGCATTTGACCTCCCACGGATTTGGGATTCGCCTTGGCGATCACATCCAGGTAATTGGATGCGGCCGTTTTCATTTCTGCACCTTCCAAGTATACCATATTGCATTCGGGAATGGCAGCTTTTGCCACTGCAGCCGGCATGATGCCGAATTTCTCGATCAGCGCAGCAGCCTCGTCCAGGTTTTGGTTGGTGAATTCTGTCGAGGCTTTAAGCTCCTCCATAAAGGTCTGCAGGGCGGCTTCATGCGTTTCCAGGAAGCTTGCGCTGACGATGGTGGTGGTCATGGCCAGGGGCTTGTCGCCGCCCACCACCTTGTCCCATTCCTCCGTCAGATCCAGTACCACATGGATGTCCGGATTTTTTGCGATCACGGAGGTGACAAAAGGCTGGGGCAAAACGGCGATATCGACTTTCCCGCTGGCCATGAGGGTGGCCAGCTCCGTGTGCTCTGCCTTATATTCGACGGTCAGATCCTTCTGGGGATCCACACCGTTCTGTTCCAGAAGATAATTCAGGACAAATTCCGGGGTGGAACCCTGTCCGGTGGAATAAACCGTTTTTCCTTTGAGGTCCGCCAGGCTCTTGATGTCGATGTCGCCCCGCTGCAGCACGTACATGACGCCCAAGGTGTTGATGCTGGTCATTTTGATTTTGCCCTGGGTTTTGGCGTACAACGTGGCCGCCAGATTGGTGGGCACACAAATGATGTCGGCTTCGCCGGAAGTAAGCTTCGCCACCGCTTCGTCAGGGGCTCCCAGAATGCTGAACTCATAGTTGTTTTGGGCCAGGCCTTTTTCCTGATTGTCCATCATCTGCACCATGGTCATGCCGGTAGGGCCTTTTAACGTGGCGATCCGCACCGTGGCTTTTTCCGCAGGGGTTTGTGCGGCGGCGGTGGTCTGGGCTGCCGTTTGATTGGCGCCCTTGGTACCGCAGCCCGCGAACAGGGACGTCATCATGAGGATCGCCATAAGGATGCCCATTGTCTTAATTGGATTGGACTTTGTTTTGGTGTTCAATTTTCATCGCTCCCATTTTGTTTATTTTGCCGGTCCTTTTTTGCGCGAGGCGCCAGGACCGCATTTTTACTGAGGGTTTCCGGCATGTCGATCGTGATGACTTTGCCGCTTCGTTTGATGATCCCTTTGGCTTCCAATTCATCGAGGGCCCTATAAAACGAGGCACGGCTGACGTTCAGGGAAGCCGCCAGCTCGCCGACCTTCATCGGCAATTCGATGGTCTGGCTGCCGGTCCGGTTGAAGCGATCCCCTAAATAGAGCAGGATTCGGTCTTCCACGGTGCCTCCAGCCAGGGTCTGGATCTTTTTGTTAAGGAAAGTAATGCGCTCTGCCAGGAAAGCCATATAATTCCTCATCAGGATCGGGCTCCGGGAAAGCATGTGCTCCAGCAGCTCCGTTTGAATGACCAGGACCTTTGTTTTGCCCCGGGCATGGATCCGAGTGGGGGGTGTGTGGACCCGGCTGAAAATCGTGGCTGCCCTGAAGACGCCGGCAGGGCCGACGATGTTGAGGATGATTTCTTTGTCCTGCTCCCCTTCGCTGGTGATCACCACATGGCCGGCGATCACGATGCCGAGGCTGTCCCCTTCAACGGAATCGCCGCTTTGATAGGTTTCGATCTCGCCCTGCGCCTCCAAGAGCCGGAATATGGATTCCAATTCTGTTTCCGCCTGAGCAGCCGCATCCTCCGCCTGGGGCGGCCCTTTTCCCTCATAGGGATCGAAGAGCACGCTGTTGCGGATCATCGGCAAGGCGTCGGCGAAGTCTTTTTCTGTGATCATGGCACCATCCTTTTGTCTTATATGAGACATCTTTGGCATTAGTTTAATCGATTAGCTGGGGTTTGTAAAGAGGGAAAAGCTTTTGGGGCTTTGGGGGGACGGGGACTTTTTGCGGCGGCCGCACGAAAGGGACAGAGCAACTTCCAAAAATCCAACGATGACGCCATTTTTTGCGCTGCAATTTCAACAACAAAAAAGGCGGGATTTTTGGCGTCATTCCAGCATCCCTTTGATTTGCTCTGTCCCCCTTCTGCGAGTATTCGCAAAAAGTCCCCGTCCCCCCAAAAGACCCGCCAACGAAAAAGGCTGCAGTGCCAATGCGCTGCAGCCTTTTGAGAGCTCTTCCTCTTATTCTTTTCTTCCGATCCAACTTAAGATCTTTTGATCCAGCTTAAGATCCGTTAATCCAGCTTAAGATCCGTTAATCCAGCTTAAGATCTTTCGATCCAACTCTTTCTTTTCGATCCAGCTTTAGATCACTTGCTTGTTGTCCTTCAAAATCACGTCGTGGTATCCGCCTTCCACGATGCTGGTGGAAGAGACGATGCTCAGCTTCGCATTTCTCTGCAGCTCGGGAATCGTCAAAACGCCGCAGTTGCACATCGTCGAGCGGACCTTGTTCAGGGACAGGGTCACATTGTCCTTGAGCGCACCGGCATAGGGCACATAGGAGTCAACGCCTTCCTCGAAGGAAAGCTTGCCGTCGCCGCCCATGTCGTATCGCTGCCAGTTCCGGGCCCGGTTGGAGCCTTCGCCCCAATACTCCTTCATATAACTGCCGTTGATGACGACCTTGTTTCCAGGGCTCTCATCAAAGCGGGAGAAGTAACGGCCAAGCATGATGAAATCGGCACCCATGGCCAAGGCCAGGGTCATGTGGTAATCGTGGACGATCCCCCCGTCGGAACAAATGGGGATATAGATGCCGGTCTCCGCAAAATACTCGTTCCGCGCCTGCGCCACATCGATAATGGCTGTGGCCTGGCCGCGGCCGATGCCCTTCTGCTCGCGGGTGATGCAGATGGAACCGCCGCCGATGCCCACCTTCACAAAGTCAGCCCCGGCTTTGGCAAGGAACATGAAACCGTCCCGGTCCACCACATTGCCGGCGCCCACCTTCACCGTATCGCCGTATTTCTGCCGGATGAAGTCAATGGTGATTTTCTGCCATTCGGTGAAACCTTCTGAGGAATCGATACAAAAGACATCCGCTCCCGCATCCACCAGAGCAGGCACCCGGCTGGCATAATCCCGGGTGTTGATGCCGGCGCCCACCATGTAGCGTTTGTTTTGGTCCAAAAGCTCAAGGGCATTTTCTTTATGGGAATCATAGTCCTTGCGAAACACCATATACTTCAGCCGCTGTTCTTTGTCCACCAAAGGCAGGGTGTTGAGCTTGTGTTCCCAAATGATGTCGTTGGCCTCGCTGAGGGTGGTGGTGTCCGGCGCCCAGATCAGATCTTCGAACTTGGTCATGAACTCGTAGACCTTGGTATCCAAAGCCATGCGGCTGGGCCGGTAGTCGCGGCTGGTAACGATGCCCACCAGTTTGCCGTGGGACGTCCCGTCGCTGGTAACGGCCATGGTGGAATGTCCGGTCTTCTCCTTCAGGGCCAGGATGTCAGCCAGCGTGCTTTCCGGCGTGATGTTGGAATCGCTGGGGACAAATCCGGCTTTGTAGGTCTTGACCCGCGACACCATCTGCGCCTGGGTTTCCACGGGCTGGGATCCAAAAACAAATGAGAGACCGCCCTCTTTGGCCAGCGCGATCGCCATCTTGTCGTCCGAAACGGCCTGCATAATAGCCGAAACCAGCGGAATGTTCATAACGATCGGTGGCGTCTCACCCTTTTTAAACTTGACGACGGGCGTTTTTAAACTGACATTGGCGGAAATACATTGTGCGGACGAGTACCCCGGCACCAATAAATATTCGCCAAACGTGCGTGATGGTTCATCAAAATAAATTGCCATGCCCATCCTCCTTTGCCAAATGATTTTCTAACAATACTACCACAGGCTTCCCCCAAAGTCACGAGAAATTATGTTTTTTCAATACGTTTTTTTATAAAGTTTTATGCCCCGTTACGGCGAATGACCCGTCCGCGCCTCACAAGGCCGAAATCCATCGTTCCCCATGCTCCCAGAGCAGCGAGATCAGGATAAAATCCAAAAATCCCATCAGCATGGTGAAATTCCACAGAAGCCCCGCGGCGGACATAGGGACCTTGAAATACCCCGCCAAAGCCAAGGCAGCCACCGGCAGGCCGATGCCGGCCATCCCGGCCGCCAATGAAAGAAAAACCGACATGCTTTGCTTGATCACCACGGTTTCTGAAGCCCAAGTGAAATTGGGAGTCTTCAGATTGATCATCAGCCCGGCCGCGGCAATGAAGACACTGAAAAAGGCTGGCATCAGGAACAGCTGCAGTCCTTCGAAGGAGCTTGGCTTCAACGCAAACACCAATGCCAGGCCGCACAGCAGAACCGCCGGCAGCTGCACCGTCAGATTGACGGCAAGCTTGCTCATCAAAAGGGTAAAGGGCTCCACAGGGATGGATTTCATGATCCAAAGATTCTTACCCTCCAAGGATATGGAACTGGCGGTGGTGCAGGTCAGCGCCATAAAGCCGGCGACGATCAGCGGGGCAAAGGTCCTCATCATGACCAGGCTGCCAGGCAATTCGAGGAAAGCCGCCAGCTTTTCCTGCCCGAAGAACGCCATACCAAAGCAAAACAAAACGCCCAGGACCGCACCGATGGCAGTGTTCATCACATACAGCGGCGACGCCCCGTACCGCGTGAGCTCCTTCACGTACAAGGCACGGAAAGGAGATCCCGTTTTCATCGGCCGCAGCCGGTAGTCCGCCGTCCGGTGATGGGCCGTCAAGCGGCTCTGCAAGGGCTGAAAAAATCGACTGAAGCCCCATACCAATAGGCCGAATACCGCCGCCGAGACGCCGAGAAAAAGCCCCAGCGCACCCAAGTTCCCGCGGCACACGCCGTCCAGATACCAAAGAGCCGGCGGATAGGCTTTGCCGATGGCGTCGGCCACCGCCGCGCTGACCGTCTGAAAATCGGCGGACATCTCTCCAGCTCCCATGGACAGAAGAATGACAGCCAAGGTCAGGGTCAGCGAAGTGATCAGGCTCACCGCATTGCGATGCCTAAATTGGGAGGATACCAGGGAAATGCCGATTCCCAGCACCGCCGCACCCACGATGGGCAGCAGCGGCACAACAAAAAGCGTCAGCGGGAACAACCCGTAGAAAGCAGGCTGCGGGCTTCCTTCCATGCCGTAGACGATGCCGGCGGGCACCATGATGATGAGCGTAAAAAACAGATTCATCAAGTACAGCAGCAGGACCCGGCTGGCGATCACCGTCCTCACCGTCACCGGCAAAGACATGATTTGGTCGTAATCCCGGAAGCCCACCAGAACGCCATGGGTTTTGTAAATGGTTGTAAAAAACGTTGCAAGACAAGCGGAAGCCATCATAAGCCCCGGCACATACTCCAGAAGCTCTGTCATGCCGGCTTTCTTAAGGGCATCCGCCAGCATGAAGCTGTAGCCGAAGGACATCCCCATGATCATGGCCATGGACAACAGCATCAAACCGCTCAGCAGCAGCTTTTTCCGGCGCTCTCCCTTATCCTTGGCATGAAACGCCGCATTGATGTCAAAAAAAGCCAGGACCTGAACCTTCAGCAGCGCAAGCAAATCATTCATGATCGATCAGCTCCAAAAACATCGATTCCAGGCTTCCATCCCCCCGGACTTGGTCGGTGGGACCGCAGGCCGCCAGCCTGCCCTTGCGGATGATGGCGATTTTGTTGCAAAGCCTTTCCGCCACCTCCAGAATGTGAGTGGAAAAAAAGATGGCGCAGCCTTGGCCGCAAAGCTCATGCATGATGGTCTTCAAGGTAAACGCCGCCTTGGGATCCAGTCCCACGAAGGGCTCATCCAGCACCAGCAGCCTGGGCTGGTGGATCAGCGCCCCGATGATGGCCAGCTTTTGCTTCATGCCATGGGAATAAGAGGCGATCAGGTCCCCCAGATCCGCCGTCAGTTCGAACCGGTCCGCAAAACCGCGGATCCTCTCCACCCGTTCACCTTTGGGGATCCGGAAAATATCCCCGATAAAATTGAGGTACTGGATCCCGGTGAGATGCTCGTACAGGTCCGGATTGTCCGGAATGTACGCCATCATGGACTTGCAAAGAACCGGCTCCCGGCGCAGGTCCTTGCCGTTGATCCGGATCTCCCCCTCTTCGAAGGCCAGGACGCCGGTGACGGCCCGGATGGTGGTGGTTTTCCCCGCCCCGTTATGACCGATGAAACCAAAGATGTCCCCGGGGCACACCTCCAGGCTCAGGCCATCCACTGCTTTTTTACCACCCTGATAGGTTTTTGAAAGATTGTTGATTTGAAGCATAGGCCACCTCACAAAAACCGGCAGAAGCCTCTCTGCCGGTTTGAAATCCATCATTATGCGTGACGAAACACAATATGATTGTTGTCGATCGAGTCAATAATGGCCAGGGATTCCACACGGACGCCCATCCTGCGGATCCTATCCCCGCCTTCTTGAAAGCCCTTTTCGATGATGATGCCGCAGCCGGCCAGCTGGGCTCCGGACTGCTTCACAATATCCACCAAGCCCATCATCGCCTGGCCGGTGGCCAGGAAATCGTCGATCAGCAGCACCCGGTCCTGGGGCGTCAAGAAACGCCGCGCCACCTGGATGTCGAAGGTGGTGCCCCGGGTATAGGACTGGACCTTGGAAAGCAGCAGCTCCCCGTCCAGGTTTTTGGACTTGGTTTTTTTCGCAAAAATCACCGGACAATGGTCGAAATACTGGGCCGTGATCACGGCGATGCCGATGCCGGAGGCTTCCAGGGTCAGGATCTTCGTGATTTGATCGCCGGCAAAAAGCCGTTTGAACTCCTTGCCCATTTCGTTGAACAGCTGGATGTCCATCTGATGATTGATAAAGCTGTCCACTTTGAGGATGTTGCCGGGTTTGATCCGGCCTTCCTGAAGGATCCTTTGCTCCAAAAGCTCCATATTGTCTGTACTCCTTCGCCGTCAGCCGCCCCGCAGGGCCGCACCTGATTTGATGTATGATTATAAAAAATATAATAGCCCTATCCGCCTTAGGTTTCAACCTCAAATTGCATAAAAAGCGCCGCACTGACCGCAAATCGGTCCGCCCATCCTATTCCATCGGCCTTCCTATTCCGCCGCACTGACAGCCTCCCCGTCGTCTTCAGATCACCAAGCCGCCGTTGGGGCTCAGGACCTGCCCGGTGGTGAAGCCGGCCTGGTCGGAGGCCAGGTACCAGACGGCGCTGGCAATGTCCGAGGGGGCGCCCACGCAGCCCAGGGGCGTCTCGTCCAGAATGGCGGCCATGGCCTCTTCATCCAGTGCCTTATTCATATCCGTGCTGATCAGGCCCGGCGCCACGCAGTTCACTTGGATCCGGGACGGGCCCAGCTCCTTGGCCAGGGCCTTGGTCAAGCCCAGCACCGCGGCTTTGGCGGCGGAATAATGGACTTCGCAGGAGGCCCCCACCATGCCCCACATGGAGGACAGGTTGACGATCTTCCCTTCCTTGCGCCGGAGCATATCCGGAAGAACCGCCTGGCAGCAATGGAACATCCCCTTCACGTTCACGTCGAACATCCGCTGCCATTCCGCTTCGGTAATGTCCTGGAACATTTTTTGCTGGGCGATACCGGCGTTGTTCACCAGAACGTCGATGCTGCCGAAGGTCTGCAGAACCGCCTCCACCATCCCCTGCACCTGGTCCTGCCGGGATACATCCGCCTGAAAGACGGCTGCCCTGCCCTGCCGGGTATTGAGCTCGGCGGCCAGCTTCTCTGCACAGGCGGCGCTGGAGCAATAATTGAGGGCCACCTGATAGCCCTCGGCGCTGAAGCGCCGGGCGATGGCGGCGCCGATCCCCCGTGAAGCCCCGGTGATCAGCACCGTCCTGACTTGTGCCGGATGGCCGGCTTCGTTTGTGTTTTGAATAGGTTTCACGCAATGAACCTCTCGATCGTATCCGAATCTTCCTTGATTTCAGTGGCAAAGGATATGCCTTAGGATGGCTTGCACACCCTGTCCATGGCTTTTTCCAGGGCCTTCAATATATTTTCATAGCCGGTGCAGCGGCAGAGGTTTCCTGCCAGCCGCTTTCTCAATTCGTCCCGGGTATACCGCTGTCCTTCCCCCAGGATCTCGGTGGCGGTCATGATGAAGCCCGGCGTGCAGAAACCGCATTGCACCGCAGCCTCGTCGATGAACGCCTGCTGGATTGGCGTTAATTCTCCCCCGCTGCCCTGCAGGCCTTCTGTGGTCAGGATGTGTTTCCCGTCGGCCCAGGCGGCCAGATAAATACAGGAGTCCACCGTCACGCCGTCCAGAAGGACGGTGCAGGCGCCGCATTCCCCGGCTTCGCAGCCTTTTTTGACGCTGGTCAGTCCCAGCTGCCCGCGAAGCACATCGGCCAGGGAGGCGCGCACATCCACCGCCAGCTCCTCCGTCCGGCCGTTGACGACGCAATGAATGATTTTAAGCATGGGCCTGGCCTCCTTCCCCCTTGGCATCGTCCAGAGCTTGCTGCAGAGCCCGGCGGCTCAGCTCCCGGACCAGCTGCAATCGAAAGGCCTTGGAAGCCCGCCAGGAATCCCTGGGCTTGACCTCCTCCGCCGCCCGGCGGCCGATTTCCCGGAAGAGTACCGGCCCCACCGCCATGCCTCGGAGTGCCTCCTCGGTCTGAGGACATCGCATAGGTACCGGCCCCGCCACGCCGAAGGCCAGCCGCAGATCCTCCACATGGCGGCAGCCTTCATCAAAGCGGCAGTTCACGGCGCAGCCCAGGGTGGCAATGTCCATGGCGCTGCGGATGGAATACTTGATGTAATGTCCATGATAGCCCTTATAGTCTTCCGATGCAATACGGATTCCCGTCAATAGCTCCCCGGTTTGCAGGGCCACCTTGCCGGGTCCGAGATAAAATTCGTCGATGGGCACTTGTCGTTTTACCAGCAGCAAATCGCTCATGTCCTCTTGACGCTCCCAGCCCGGCGCCGGTCCGGTCACCTCGAGGCGGGCGTTGAGGGCAAACAGGGTCGAGGCGGTGTCGGCGCTGGTAACGCCGTTGCAGAGATTGCCGCCGATGGTGCCCACATGCCGGATCTGGGGTCCGCCCACCTGATCCGCGGCATGGGCCAGCACCGGGAGATTCTGCCGGATCAGGGGATCCGCGGTGATTTCCGAAAAGGTGGTGAGAGGACGGATCAGCAGGGTCCCGTCCGCCTCCATCAGGATCCCTTTCAGCTCCGCAAGGCCCTGGATGCTGACCAGAGAAGCCCCGGCCCGCTTCCCTTCCCGGATTTCGATCAGCACATCGGTGCCGCCGGCAATGAGGATGGCTTGGGGATCCGCGCACAGGGCTGCCGCAGCATCCTGAAGATCCGCCGCCTGGTGATAACGTTCGATATCAAACATGGTCCTCCCCCCTTTCCAGCAATCCCGCCTCAGTGAATTTCTCGATCATCCGCTGGGGTGTGATGGGGATCCGGTTGAAGGCCACGCCGGTGGCATGTTTGATGGCATTGCGCACCGCCGGCGCCACGGGGATCGTGGGCGGTTCCCCCAAGGACTTGTTGCCGTAAGGTCCGGTGGGGTCCTCGGTTTCCACGAAATAGGCCGCCAGATCCGGTGTGTCCATGGCGGTGGGGATCTTGTAATCCAGGAAATTGCCGTTGAGGGGGCGTCCCTTTTCATCATGGAGCAGCTGTTCGCTGAGGCCGTAGCCCAGTCCCATGCTCATGCCGCCGTGGACCTGGGCGGCGGCCGTCTGGGGATTGATGATGCGCCCGCTGTCGTGGACGTTGATCAGGTTCAGGATCCTCACCTTCCCTAGGGGCAGGTCCACCTCCACCTCCGCAAAACAGACGCCGAAGGAAAAGGTGTTGTCCGTGCAGTGATGGGTGGCTTCCGCGGTGATGTGCACCGAACGGTCCAAACCGTAAAAAGCCAGGGCGGACAGCGCCGCCAGAGACATCAGACCCTTCCCTGTGGCCGGGTCTGTGATCTGGGATTCCCGAAGGTCTAAGCCCTCTGCCGGGACCTTCAGCCGGAAGGCCGCCTCTGTCAGCAGCTTCTGCCGGAACAAACGGGCCGCGTCTTTCACGGCCTTGCCGCTGACGTAGGTCTGGCGGGAGGCAAAGGCGCCCGGGTCAAAGGGTGTCACATCCGTATCCTGGGTGGAGATCACATGGATGTCTTCCTGGCGCAAGCCGGTGGTTTCAGCCGCCATCTGGGCAAAGACCGTGTCCGCACCCTGGCCGATCTCCGTGGCCCCCATCTGGAGCTGGGCGGAGCCGTCCTGGTTGAGGATCAGACGGCAGCTGGCCGTTTCCAGGGCAATCGGATAAACGCCGGTCTTATAGCTGAAGATCGCCATGCCCACGCCCCGGCGCAGCGGGCCCTCCTGGTTCTGGTAAAGCCGGCGTTTCTCGTCCCAGCCGATAAGCTCCCGCCCTTTGTCCATGCAGTCCGCAAGGCCTGTGGAATGGCAGGTGATGCCGTTCAGCGGATCCACAAAGCCTAGCTTCATGAGGTTCATTGCACGGAAGGCGATGGGATCCAGTCCCATGGTCTCCGCAACGTCCTGCATATGGGATTCCAGGGCGAAAATGATCTGAGGCACGCCATAAGCCCGCATGGCCCCGGCGCTGGGCAGATTGGTGTAGACGGTGGCGGAACGGGTGGCGATGGCTTTCTCCGGCGGATAAAGCTGCCGGAAGGTGTTGACGGAATTGGACACCACCGCATGCCCGTGGGAGGCGTAGGCGCCCTGATTGGAATAGACCTCGATCTGGCTGGCCACAAGACGGCCGTCGGCGCGCACGGCGCTTTTCAGGCGGAAGTCCATGGCATGGCGGACCCTTGTGGATACAAAGGTCTCCTCCCGGGAAATGTCCAGCTTGACGCAGCGACCGCCCACCAGTGTGGTCAGGTAGGCGTTGAGGGGTTCGTAGAGCACCTCCTGCTTATTGCCAAAACCGCCGCCAATATACGGCTTGATCACCCGCACCTTGCCCCAGGGGATCCCCAGGGCCTGCCCGATGACCCGGCGGACAATGTGGGGGATCTGGGTGGAGGTCACCACCACGATCCGGCCGTTTTCCATATAAGCAAAGGACATGGGCTTTTCCAGATGGCCATGCTGCACCAAAGGAACCTGATACCGGCCTTCATAAATGGTCAGCCCCGGCTCCTGGAGCGCCTCTTCAAAATTCCCCAAACGGTACTCCACCTGCTTCAGGATGTTGCCTGGACAGGCATCGTGGATGGGCTGCGCCTCCGGCGCCAGCGCCGCCTCGAAGGTCAGCAGCGGCGGATATTCGTCGTACTCCACCCGGATCAGCTTCAACGCCCGTTCGGCCGTCACCTCATCCCGGGCAATGACCGCGGCGATGTCATCACCGTAATAACGCACTCTTTGGTTCAAAAGCTTCCGGTCCGCCACATCCTGATGGGAAGGCTCCACCGACCAGGGATGACCGGCGGTGGGAAATCGGATGTCCGGCACGTCGAAGCAGGTCACCACCTTCTCCACCCCCGGCAGTCCCAGGGCTTCCGAGGTTTCGATCCGCCGGACCAGGCCATTGGCGATGGTGCTGTGGAGAATTTTGCCGGTCAGAGCCCCGGACGGCAGCATATCTTCAGTATATTTGGCGCGTCCTGTCACTTTTTCATAGGCATCGACTCTTGGAATACTGGCTCCCACTCCCATTGCATGCTCCTCCTCTGCTGCGGTTTCCTTTCGAATGGCTGCAAGGTATGCCGGCTTTAGAACAGGCGCTGTCCGGCGACATATTTTGCGCGGATGTTCCGGTCGTCCGATAAATAAATAATTCTTTCCAGGCGCTGCTCCAGATCCAGTCCGCCCTTGAAGCCTAAGTCCGTATCGTCCAGCACAAGGGCGTCGAAGGCGTATCCCGGCTCAAAGCTGCCCGCCTTGCCCCAGAAGGCGCCGCCGCCTTTGGTCGCCATATAGAAGACCTCGGGGATGGTCAGAAAAGCCTCATCCTCCTCCAGCAATGCCCTGCGCAGCTTGGATACCTGGATGGCATCCGACATGGCGCGAAACATCGAAAGGGAAGAACCGCCGGCCACATCGGTCCCTAAGCCGATCCGCAGGCCTTTGCGCAGCATCCGGCGCACCGGCGCGATGCCGCTGGCCAAATTGGTGTTGGATTGAGGGCAATGGGCCACGAAGACGCCGTTGTTCTTCATAAGCTCCAGCTCTTCCTCGGTGCAGTAGACACAGTGGGCCATGATGCAGGGCTTGGGATTTCCCAGAAGGCCGAACTGGTCGTAAACACCTGCATAGCTGCGGCCGGGGTGCAGTTCCTCCACCCAATGGACCTCGGCCCGGTTCTCGGACAGGTGGGACTGGACCGGCACATCATAGGCTGCCGAAAGGGCGCCCAGGCCTGCCATGAGTTTTTCGGAGCAGCTGGGCACAAAACGGGGCGTCAGGATGGGGCGGATGCCGGGGAAACGGTCCGTGCTTTGCCGGAGCCATTGCTCCGCATCCTCCAGGGCCGCCTTCGTCTTCTCCCGAAGGGGCACCGGGCAGTTCCGGTCCATGGAAACCTTGCCCACATAGGCCTGCAGTCCGGTTTCCGACAGCATTTCCATGAGATGGAGGGTCGCCGGGCTGTGGATGGTGGCGAAAATCACGGCCCGGGCGGTGCCGCTCATGGTCAGCGCCGCCACGAAGCGGTCGTAGGCTTGATTGGCGTAGATAAAATCCTTATAGCGGGCTTCTTCGCGAAAGGGATAGGTTTCCAGCCACTTCAATAGCTCCATATCCATCCCTATTCCCCGAAAGGCAAATTGAGGCGCGTGGGTATGCAGGTCCACAAGGCCCGGGATGATCAGCCGATCCTGATAATCCGTCACCGGGATCTCCGCCCAAGGCTCCGGCAACGCATCGTAAATGCCAGCCACCTGGTTTCCGGCACAGACCAGATAGGCATTGTAACGGGTGGTCAGCTTCCCGGGGACCGCAGCATAGACCAGATTGCCTTTCAGCGCGAACGTATGTTCATAGGTCATGGATCCTACCTCCTACTTTTCTTGAAGCTTCTTCCAAGCCAGGGCAAAGGCGGATTCTTCCTCAGCCTCCTGGTTTTGCTGATTCATGTAGGTCTGCAGCTCTTTCTTGCCCATGTTGCTTTTCCGGGCCTGCAGGTCCTGGTTGAAACGGTCGTACTTTTCCCGGAAACCGCATTTGCAGGTGTAAAGCCTTTTATCGCCCTCCCCCACCACTTCTAGTTTTTTGTGGCACTGGGGACAGCGGGCATTGCTGATGAACGCAAGGTTTTGTTTATAACCGCACTGGCGGTCCTGGCAAACCAGCATTTTGCCTTTTTTGCCGTTGATTTCCAGAAGAAACTTATCACATAGAGGGCAGCGGGTCCGGGTCAGGTTGTCATGGCGATAGGTTTCGCTGCTGGCCGCCACCTGGGCTACCAGCTTGCCGGTGAAGGCCTTGATCTCCTGAATGAATTTCTGACGCTGTTCCTTCCCTTTGCTGATGGCCAGCAGGCGTTCCTCCCATTTTCCGGTCAGCTCCGGCGAACGCAATTCCTCGGGAACCAGCTGGATCAGCTGAATGCCCTTGCTGAGCGGGAAGATCTCTTTGCCCCGCCGCTCTGCGTAATTGGCCGCGAACATCTTTTCGATGATGTCTGCCCGGGTGGCCGGCGTTCCGATGCCGCCTTTGCTTTCCAGCACCTCAAGGAGACTGCTGTCCTCGATCCACTGGCCGGGATGCTCCATGGCCGAGAGCAGCGTCGCTTCCGTGAAACGGGCCGGGGGTTTCGTTTTTCCGTTCAGGATCTTGAGATTCAGCGGCTTCAGGACCTGGCCCTGCTGCAGAGCAGGAAGGCTTTGGGAAACAAGGTCCTGTTCTTTTGCGTCCCGGCTTCCTTCCTCATCCTCCAGGGTTTCCCCGCCCAGATGGCTGCCTTGGGCGATCCGTTTCCAACCAGCCTGCTGAAGCGTCTTGCCTTTGGCTGAAAAGCCCTCGCTGCCGATCTGAAGCTTCACGGTGCATTGCTCATAAAGGTGATCCTGGCTC
>CALMWJ010000256.1 GCA_937873525.1 uncultured Peptococcaceae bacterium
TGCCTCCTTTTAATTTGTGCATGTGTTGTTGTATATCGTCATACCCAAGGCATGCCAACATCCTGAATCAACTCTGATTTATTTGAAGAAATTGAGCAGGATCCCCGCGGCTACCGCTGAGCCGATGACGCCGGCCACGTTGGGCCCCATGGCGTGCATCAGCAGGAAATTCTGGGGATCCTCCTTTTGACCGACCACCTGGGATACCCGGGCCGCCATGGGCACTGCCGAAACGCCGGCGGAACCGATCAGCGGGTTGATCTTCTTCCCGGAAAGGTAGTACATGACGATTCCGATGAGAACGCCGCCCGCCGTCCCTACCCCAAAGGCAACCAGGCCCAGCAGGGTAATGGAAAGGGTCTTTGTGCTGAGGAACGTGGCCGCATTGGCTGTGGCCCCTACCGTAACCCCCAGAAAAATGGTGATGATGTTGATCAGCTGATTTTGAGCTGTCTCACTGAGCCGGCCGACCACCCCGGACTCCCGGAAGAGATTGCCCAGCATCAGCATCCCCACCAGGGGCGCCGCATCCGGCAGAAGGAGCACCACCGCGATGGTCACCACGATGGGGAAAAGAATCTTTTCCTTGGAGCTGACCGTCCTCAGCTGGGCCATGCGGACCATGCGCATTTCCTTGGTGGTCAGCAGCTTCATGATCGGCGGCTGGATGATGGGCACCAGTGCCATATAGGAGTAAGCGGCCACCGCGATGGGGCCCAAAAGATGAGGCGCCAGCTTTGAGGTCAGGAAGATGGCCGTGGGCCCGTCCGCACCGCCGATGATGGCGGCGGAGGCTGCTTCCTTCACATCAAAGCCTAAGAACAACGCCACAAAGAAAACAAAAAATATTCCTAATTGAGCCGCCGCGCCCAGCACAAAGGTCTTGGGATTGGCGATCAGCGGCCCGAAATCCGTCATGGCCCCGATGCCCAGGAAGATCAGCGGCGGATAGATCCCCAGCTTGACCCCTTGGTACAGATAGTACAGCAATCCCCCAGGCTGAGTTTTTGCGGCATAGAGCATATATTCGCCGCCCTCCTTGATCTTCCACAGCAATTCGCCGCTAGCCAGTTCCGAGGCGTCCTTGATGGGACGAAGAAAACTGGTGGAGCCGTCCATCAGACCGCTGCCAGCCGCTGCAGGCAGGTTTACCAAGAGCATGCCGAAGGCAATCGGCAGCAGCAGCAGCGGTTCGAATTTCTTGACGATGGCCAGATAGATCAGGATCAGGGAGATCACGATCATGATCACCTGTTTCGGATCCATCATCATGATCCCCGTGCCATACCATAAGCCCTTGATGGCTTCTATGACGTTCAATTCCATTGTGCAAAACCCCTAACATCGCTAATCTCTCTGTCCGCAAAACCGGCCGCCGTTTTTATACCAGCCTTTTTGCTCTTTCCCGTACTGCCATCTCTTCCGGATCTTCGCAGTCGTCCAGACACAGCCCATGGGGCATTTTTTGGCCATGTTCATCCACACAAATGAAAGTAATGAAGCCTTCAATGGGAACGATTTCTCCGATTTCCGACTCGATCGTTCCATAAACGACGATCCGTGTGTTTCCAAGACAGACTACCTTGGTTTTGATCCGGATGATCTCTCCTTTTTTGACCGGGGATTTGAAGATCAGGCCATGGATATTCAGACAGACAATGCTTTCCGGTTTCTTCACCAGGTCCGCCGCTGCGATAAAGCAAGCCTCCACGAACCATTCGGCGGTCCTGCCGGCGAACAATGTACCATGGTGATTCAAATCCTCATTCTTGATCAATCGGGAAACGTAATGTTCTTTCAAAATCAAACATCCTTTCTTCATGCGGATCGCATCCGGCTGGCCCTAGCCGATGACCACCATGGCTTCACCGGAATTGACCGGCGCGCCGGGTGTTACGTTGATTGCTTTCACGATCCCGCTCACATGGGAGAAAATTTCATTTTCCATCTTCATGGCTTCCAATACCAGGACCAGATCGCCCGGCTGGATAGCCTGTCCTTCCTTCACCGCAATGCTGATGATTTTTCCGGGCATGGGGGAAATGATGGCATCCCCGCCGCCAGGCGCCGCGGATTGGGGCTTTGCGGCCGGAGCCGGGACCGGTGCCGCCGCCGGTGCCGTCTTGATGGCCGGCGCCGCCGTAAAAGCCGGCTGCACATTTTTAATGAACGGCGTGCTTTGGATGCCCACTTCCTCCACTTCCACTTCGTAAATCTGGTCCATCACTTTGATTCTAAATTCTCGCATTCAGCTTCTCTCCTTACACGCTTCTTACTCGCTTCTTACACGCTTCTTAATCGATCACGGTTTGTCAATTCGTTCCTGCCAGCTCGTACCCAGGCCTTTTCAGAGCCTTCCCGCCGGATCATGCCCACCTTGCTTCGCTTTTCCAGGTCCATATAAGCGGCAACGGCCGCGGCAATGACCGCCAGCACCGCCGGATCCGGGACACCTTCCTGAGCAGGAACCGTTTTTCCGATGGGCTCTGCGCTCTTGACACCAGAATTGACCGCGGCTTCAGGGGTCATCACGGCAACGGCTTCTTTCATTGAATTCTGCGCCGCGCTTGCCCGGTTGATGCATATGGTCATAAGCCGTATGATTCCTATCAACAGGATCAATGCGAAGAATACGACTCCCATGCTGATGATGGCCACCTTCAAGCCATAGATTGCCGTTCCCACAACGCCTAATTGGTCAAGGACCACTAATTCCGGATTCATCGTTTTTCACCTCATTTGCCTTTGGGCAGCGTTCATGCGTTTGCTTCTTAAAGCGGGATGTTGCCGTGTTTTTTGGCCGGCCGCTTTTCACGTTTGGTCGAAAGCATTTCCAAGGCCGAAATCAGACGGGGCCGGGTTTCCCGGGGTTCGATCACCATATCCGCAAGACCATTTTCCGCCGCGACATAAGGGGTGGCAAAAATCGCCTTGTATTGCTCGATTCGATCCTGCCGCGCCGTTTCAGGGCTTTCCGCCGACTCGATCTCTTTGCGGAAAATAATATTGGCAGCACCCTCTGCGCCCATGACGGCGATTTCCGCCGTCGGCCAGGCGATGACCTGGTCAGCGCCCAGGTCCTTGGAGCACATGGCCAGGTAAGCGCCGCCATAGGCTTTCCGGGTCACCAGGGTGATTTTGGGGACTGTGGCTTCAGAATAGGCGTACAGCATCTTTGCGCCATGGCGGATGATGCCGCCGAATTCCTGGTGGGTTCCCGGCAAAAAGCCCGGTACGTCGACGATGCTCAGGAGCGGAATATTGAAGGCATCGCAAAAACGGATGAATCGGGCCGATTTATCCGAAGCATTGATATCCAGGCACCCCGCCATGACCTTGGGCTGATTGGCAATGATCCCCACCGTTTGGCCGCCCAGCCTGGCATAGCCTGTGATAATGTTCCGCGCATAGTATGGCTGGACTTCAAAGAATTCTCCTTCATCCACAATATGGCGGATCACTGTGTTCATGTCGTAGGCTGCGTTGGGGTTGTCCGGTATGACCTGGTTCAGCCCCTCGTCCATGCGCATGATATCATCCATCGCCGATGCTTTAGGCGCTTCTTCCAGATTGTTTGAAGGCAGGTAGCTGAGCAACTGGCGGATCTGCCGGATGCATTCCCCTTCGTCTGTTGCCGCGAAATGGGCGACGCCGCTGGTGGCATTGTGGGTCATAGCCCCGCCTAATTCCTCGGCAGATACTTCTTCACCAGTCACGGCTTTGATGACCTGAGGCCCGGTGATAAACATCTTGCTGGTTTTATCCACCATAAAGACAAAATCGGTCAGCGCGGGGGAATACACGGCGCCGCCGGCACAGGGCCCCATGATCACAGAGATCTGAGGAATCACTCCGGAGGCCATGGTGTTGGCATAAAAAATTTTGCCATAGCCCGAAAGGGCATTGATGGCTTCCTGGATTCGGGCGCCGCCGGAATCATTCATTCCGATGATCGGCGCACCCATTTTTACCGCCATATCCATCACTTTGCAAATTTTGGCGGCATGCATTTCGCCCAGAGACCCGCCCAGCACCGTAAAGTCCTGGGCGTACACGAAGGCCAGCCGGCCGTTGATGGTACCGTAACCCGTCACGACCCCTTCCCCCGGCGCCTCTTTGTCGGCCATGTCGAAATTCGTGCAATGATGGACCACGAATTTATCCAGTTCTGTAAAACTGTCTTCATCCAGCAGCTGGATGATGCGTTCACGGGCCGTTTGTTTACCCAGCAGGTGCTGTTTCTCAATGGCTGCCGGTCCGCCGCCCTGTTCAATTCTTTGGCTCAGCTTTGCCAGCTTTGCGATCTTTTCTTGCGTACTCATCTCGGGCATTTCCTCATTTCTCTGAAAAGTTGAATTCCGCTATGAATCTTGATGAATGATAGGATACCCACGCTGCCGCCGCACCGAATTGCGATGCGATTCAGGCACTCGTTTCTCTTAGTTGCATTTTGCGTGCCAGGTTTTGCTGTTTTTCTCAAAATACTTCGAATTTTCTTTGATTGGCCGCACAGCAAGCTTTTTTGGCGTTTTATTTTTTATTGGACGGCTTATTTTTCCGACGGATGCCGGCATCTTGTGATTAAAGTGTCAAGGTGTAAACATATCTTTGCGTACACTTTTGTTTACATGCAGGACAAGGCTTCACGTCTGTAGACTGTGGAAGGAATAATTTCATCCGGCCTTCTTTGTCTGTATACACCCATGTATACCTCGCAAAATCCCTTTCCCCTCGTTGACAACCGCGGTTTCCGGGTTTATAGTTTTCCCAAGCTTAATATTTGTTGAAGCAACAAAGACGTTGCGGGCACATCCCGCAGCGTCTTTTTGTTTAATATTTGTCCGGACAAATAAAATCATCCCAGAAAATAGAATCGACAGGAGTGATTTTATGTATTCATCCACCAGCACGATTTGGGTACTGGTTGCTGCCGCACTGGTTTTTTTCATGCAGGCCGGCTTTGCCTTGGTTGAAGGCGGTCTCACACGGTCAAAAAACGCAGGCAATATCATTATGAAAAATTTAATGGACTTCGCCATCGGCACGCCGGTCTTCTGGCTGCTGGGCTTCGGGATCATGTTCGCCGGCAGCGGCGCCCTGTTCGGGGGCATCGATTTCTTCAGCCGCGGGACCTATATGGACATCCTTCCAGCCGGTGTTCCCAAATACGCCTTCTTCATTTTCCAAACGGTGTTCTGTGCGACGGCTGCCACCATCGTCTCCGGCGCCATGGCGGAGCGGACAAAATTCTCGGCATACTGCATTTACAGCGCCCTGATCAGCGCCGTGGTCTACCCCATTTCCGGACATTGGATATGGGGCGGCGGCTGGCTGGCCCAGCTGGGCTTCCATGACTTTGCCGGCTCCACAGCCGTCCATATGGTTGGCGGAGTCGCGGCGCTGATCGGTGCCAAGATCCTGGGCCCCCGAATGGGCAAGTATGGCAATGACGGCAAGATCCGTGCCTTTCCCGGCCATAACCTGACCCATGCGGCGTTAGGCGTCTTTATCCTGTGGTTCTGCTGGTTCGGCTTCAACGGCGGCTCGACCGTCTCGGCGGAAGGCGATGCCGTTCTGGAGTCCCTGGGAAATATTTTCTTTACCACCAATCTGGCCGCAGCTTCTGCCACCGTCGCCGCCATGCTGCTGACCTGGATGCGCTACAAAAAACCGGATGTTTCCATGACTCTGAACGGCTCCCTGGCCGGCTTGGTGGCCATCACCGCGGGCACCGATCTGGTGACGCCGGCAGGCGCTTTCCTGATTGGCCTGGTTGCCGGCATCCTCGTGGTCTTCGGTATTGAGTTCGTCGACAAAGCCCTTAAGATCGACGATCCGGTCGGCGCCATCGGCGTTCATGGCCTATGCGGCGCAGCCGGCACTTTGATGGTGGGCCTATTCTCTGCCACAGATTATGCTTATGCCGGCGGCACGCTGACCATGCCCAAGGGCTTATTGTATGGCGGCGGCCTGAAGCTTCTCGGCATCCAGGCCCTGGGGGTCGGCGCTGTGATCCTGTGGGTCACGGTGACCATGACGCTGGTCTTCACGCTGATCTGGCGAACGATCGGTTTGCGGGTCACCCAAGAGGAAGAGATTTTGGGCCTGGATATTTCCGAGCATGGCCTGGAGAGTGCCTACGCAGACTTCATTTCTTTCAATACCAATGGCATCACTTCATTAAATGGCGCAGCGTCTGCCGGGGAGGTCCCTTCGGATACCGCGATTCCGGTTCACTTGGTTTCAGCGAAGCCGGGGCCGGCTTCGGATGTAAAAATGACCAAGGTCGAAATCATTACCAAGCAGAACAAGTTTGAAGAATTGAAAAATGCAATGGATAAGATCGGCATTACCGGCATGACGGTCACCAATGTGCTTGGTTACGGCGTCCAGGGCGGCAGACATGAATTCTACCGGGGTGTCAAAATCGATACGCTCCTGCTGCCAAAAATCAAAATTGAAATCGTGGTCAGCAAGGTTCCGGTCCGAACCGTGATCGAGACCGCCAAGGACGTCCTGTACACAGGGCACATCGGGGACGGGAAGATCTTTGTCTATGATGTGGAGAATGTGGTCAAAGTGCGCACCGGTGAAGAAGGCCACGATGCGCTCCAGGATGTGGAATGAGCTGCAGCCAATCCTGATGCATGGGTTCTCTTCAGCCTCATACCCTGTGCCACAAAGCAAAAACGGCCAGCGCTTCATTGTCGCTGGCCGTTTTTTGCGTCGGTATGGATTGTTTATGCAATGATACTATTTTCTGGCCCTCTGCATCGGCAGGAGCCCGCTGAAAGCAGCTGCCGACGGCGTTATGAAAGGCCGGTACCGCATTACAATTCGATCCAAAAAATATGCATCGTCCTGCCATCGTCGCATGCTTTGGTTTCAGTTCGAACTCCGCCGCATTTTTCGATGGTTTTCATGGAAGCGATGTTGTCCGCATTGCAACCGAGCATGACTTTGGATAAGCCAAGTCTGCGCGCCTGGTCAAGAGCCATACGCAGCATGTGTGCAGCATAACCCTTCCCTCGTTCGCCGGGACGAACAGCATAGCCGATATGCCCGCCATAGTTGGCTAAGAATTCATTGTCGAGGTTATGACGGATGTCGATCATCCCGATGATCCGCCCGTCCCTTTTCCGCAAAGCAAAAAAGGAATCGGCGGGTACCCAGCCCGGCTTGACGGTGTCAGAGCTCCCATTGCAACGGATATGGTCCAGCCAAGCATCATAATCCAGCTGATCCAGCAACGCACTGCCATGGATGACCGTCTCCCCGTTCTGAAAAAATTCCTGTTTGAGTTCCTCCGCAAAGTCTCTGTGATGTTTCGTTGGCCTGACCAATTCCAGCTCTTTCATTTGACTCTCCATTTCATTTCCTCATCTTCGATCCTATCCTTGATATTAAAGAAATTATAACAAAACTGCTTTATGTCCGGAAGGTTTTTGATTAGAAATTGTCGCCACGCTTCGAGACGCTGACAATGCTCTGTCCCCTGCGTGCGGCGGCCGCACGCAGGAGGGACGGGGACTTTTTGTGCGGCTCGCAAAAAGTCCCCGTCCCCCCAAAACCCCAACTCCCAACTCCAATTGCTTTGTGACCTGGTCACAGAATACCGCTGAAAAACAGCTATAATAAAACCATAGCCCGAATCACTTCACCAATGAAAGGATGTTAAAAACATGACAGCATTAACGATAACCAAAGAAAACTTTGAAAGCGAAGTCTTAAAATCCGAAAAGCCGGTTCTTTTGGATTTCTGGGCCCCTTGGTGCGCACCCTGCCGGATGGTTTCCCCCGTTTTAGATGAAATCTCCCAAGAGGTCACCGGCGCCAAAATCGGCAAGGTCAATGTGGATGAACAGCCGGAATTGGCCGGCGCCTTCCGCGTCATGAGCATTCCAATGCTGGCGGTGGTCAAGGATGGCACCGTCGTAAAAACCGCCGTGGGTGCAAGGCCCAAACAAGATATTCTCAATATGCTCAATGCTTAGATGATCCGCATTGAACAAAGGGCAGGCCGCGATGGCCTGCCCTTCTTCTATTTATTTTGTGAGACCTCGAAGCTTTTCCTTGTTTAATATTTTAATGCCGCCGCGGGAAAGCGCCACAATGCCCTCTTCCGCGAAATATTTAAGCATCCTTGAGACCACTTCCCGGGCGCTGCCCATGTATTTTGCGATTTGTTCATGGGTCATCCGGATGGTGTCCCCCTCCGTCCTGGAGAGTTCATCCCACAGGAACACGGCCAAGCGTTTGTCCATGCTCATAAACAAAATCTGCTGCATGGCCCACATCACGTCAGAGAACCG
>CALMWJ010000257.1 GCA_937873525.1 uncultured Peptococcaceae bacterium
CGTGTCCCTCAGACCATGGTCAACATGAAGAGCGAAAAGAATATCTGCATTCTGCAGAATCCTGAAAAAGATGCCAAATGCCCCTACACAGGCAAAGTAACCACCATCGTTCCCATTGTTGTCAGCGGACACCGCCAGGGAACGCTGGTCCTTACCAAATTCAACAACAACGAATTTAATTACGAGGACACTATTTTAGCCGAATACGGCGCCATGGTCATCGGTATGGAGATTTTGCGGGCCCGTTCTGAACGCATTGAAGAGGAAGCACGCCAGAAGGCGGCGGTCCAGATCGCTATCGGCACCCTTTCGTATTCCGAGCAGGAAGCCATTGAACATATTTTCGAGGAGCTCAATGGCAAAGAAGCGCTTTTGGTTGCCAGCAAAATCGCAGACCGCGTCGGGATCACCCGATCGGTCATCGTCAATGCGCTGCGCAAATTCGAAAGTGCCGGCGTCATCGAAACCAAGTCCCTCGGTATGAAGGGAACTTATATTCGGGTGCTGAACGACAACCTTCTTGAGGAGCTGGAAAAGCGCAAAGCTAAATGATCCTTGAATTGAAGCGGAGGTGCCGGGAGTTCATCCTGCAGCCTCCGCTTTTTATTTGGCGGATAAAAAACAAATTGTCAAGAGCAGGGGATCTATGTTATAATCTCAAATGGTGTAAAAATACACACGTCTGCGGACTGGCGGCAGGGTGCCTTCGGGTCTGAGGCCGGGGAGATGCGGGCGGAGGAAAAAACAATCAAGGAGGTGTTTACATGGGCGTTATTTCAATGAAACAACTATTGGAAGCTGGGGTACACTTCGGGCATCAAACCCGTCGCTGGTGTCCCAAAATGGCACCCTACATTTTTACGGAACGGAACGGGATCTATATCATCGATCTGCAAAAAACCGTAAAGAAAGTCGACGAGGCTTATGAATTTATTCGCAGCACCGTCGCGGACGGCAAACACATTATGTTTGTAGGGACCAAGAAACAGGCTCAGGAAACGGTGAAGGAAGAAGCTGAACGCAGCGGCATGTTTTTCGTGAACGAGCGTTGGCTGGGCGGGACATTGACCAACTATCCCACCATCCAAAAACGGATCCAACGTCTGAAGACCCTTGAAAAAATGCAGGCAGACGGTGTTTTTGAAGTTCTGCCGAAAAAAGAGGTTGCCAAGCTGCTGGGAGAAATGGAGAAACTGGAACGTTTCCTGGGCGGCATCAAGGACATGCCCGGACTGCCCGGCGCGATCTTCGTGATCGACCCCCGCAAAGAGCACATTGCCATTGCTGAGTGCCGTCGTTTAGGCATTCCCATCGTCGGCATTGTGGATACCAACTGCGATCCGGACGAAATCGATTATGTGATTCCCGGAAACGACGATGCGATCCGTGCGGTCAAACTTCTGACAGCAAAGATGGCAGATGCCGTCATCGAAGCCAATCAAGGCCGGATGGCCCAAGAAGCCGCTCAGATGGCAGCTGACGATACAACCGAAGAAGCTTAATGGTTTAGGGGTGGCCAGGGGAATACGCCCCTGGCTGCTTTTTTGTCCGGAAAGGGTCTTGGGTATCCATTAGGAAAAGCAACGGTCAAGGACCGTCATAAAATACATAAGGAGGTTTGTTGCACATGGTAACAGCCGAAATGGTAAAAGAACTGCGTGAACGGACAGGCGCCGGCATTGTGGATTGCAAGAAGGCGCTTACAGAAAAAGACGGGGACGTCGAAAAAGCCATTGAATTTCTGCGTGAAAAAGGATTAGCCGCCGCGGCAAAAAAATCCGGACGCATCGCCGCAGAGGGTGTCTGCGAATCTTATATCCACGGCGGCGGCCGGATCGGCGTGCTGATCGAGCTGAACTGCGAAACCGACTTCGTAGCTAAAACGGATGCCTATAAAAGCTTGGCGAAGGACATCTGCATGCAGATAGCCGCTTCCAAGCCTGAATATGTCCGCCGCGAAGACGTTCCCCAGGAAGTTGTGGACAAGGAAAAAGAAATTTTCACCCAGCAGGCCATGAATGAAGGCAAGCCTGCCGCTGTGGTCGAAAAGATGATCACCGGCCGGATCGAAAAATACTACAAAGAGATCTGCCTCCTTGAACAGCCCTTTATCAAGGATCCCGATAAAACGGTGAATCAGCTGATTGTCGATAAGATCGCCACCATCGGCGAAAACATCAACGTTCGCCGGTTTGTGCGCTTCGAGCTTGGTGAAGGCCTCGAAAAACGTCAAAATAATTTTGCCGAAGAAGTTATGGCTCAGACGAAATAATTCAATATGCGGCCCCTTTTTGCAAAACAAAAAGGGGCTTCATAACAGTTTGGGCGGGATATGCATAAAGATTCCATCGGCCGGTTCAGCTTATAACGCCTCCAATCGATCCCAGGCAGCAGACCGGCATTTGATGGAGGTAAAGAGGATTTTTCTTAAAGACGTAGAAATCTAGGTTTATGAAAATGGGGGCGTAGATCAATGACGAAGCCAAAATACCAAAGGGTGATCATCAAGCTCAGCGGAGAGGCGCTGGCCGGTGCGCAGCCGTTTGGGCTGGAGCATCACACCTTGGATTCAATCGCGCATCAAGTAAAGGATCTGGTTGAAGCAGGGATTCAGACGGCAATCGTGGTCGGAGGCGGCAACATCTGGCGCGGTATTTCCGGCAGTCAGCGCGGTATGGACCGGGCCACCGCCGATTACATGGGAATGCTGGCCACCAGCATCAATGCGCTGGCTTTGCAGGATGCCCTGGAAGCCCACGGTATTCAGACCCGGGTCATGTCGGCCATTGAGATGCGGCAGATTGCAGAACCCTATATTCGCCGGCGTGCGATCCGGCATCTGGAAAAAGGCCGGGTTGTCATTTTTGCGGCAGGAACCGGGAATCCCTTTTTCTCAACAGATACCACCGCAGCGCTGCGGGCTGCCGAGATCGATGCAGAAGTGATCTTGATGGCCAAGAAAGTGGACGGCGTTTATGACAATGACCCGGTCAAGGATCCCACCGCCCAAAAATTCGAAAGTTTATCGTATATCGAAGTGCTGAACCGCGGCCTGAAGGTCATGGACTCCACCGCCATCAGCCTTTGTATGGACAACAACATTCCTATTGTCGTATTTAGTATTCTTGAAGAGGGAAATATCCTGAAAGCAGCTATGGGTGAAAAAATCGGAACAACCGTAGGGAGGGTTAACGAATGTTAAAAGAAATTCTGAACGATGCTGAAGACCGCATGAAAAAATCCGTTGAAGTCCTGCGAAAAGAGCTGGCAACGGTCCGGGCCGGCCGAGCCAACCCTGCGATCCTGGATAAAATCGTCGTTGAATATTATGGCGCGGCGACCCCTTTGAATCAGCTGGCGAATATTTCCGCTCCCGAGCCTCGGATGCTGACGATCCAGCCTTGGGATAAAACAGCCATTACCGCCATTGAGAAGGCGATCCAGAAGTCCGACCTTGGGATCAATCCCAGCAACGACGGCACGCTGATCCGTTTGGCGATTCCGCAGCTCACGGAGGAACGGCGCCTTGACCTGGTGAAAACCACCAAGAAGAAAGGCGAAGAATGCCGGGTAAGCATCCGTAATATCCGCCGGGACGCTATGGAAAAAATCAAATCCACTGAAAAGGCCAAGACCTGTTCGGAAGACGATGCAAAGAAGGCCAATGAGGAGTTGCAGAAGCAAACCGACAAGCACATCAAAGAAATTGACAAGGTCTTGGAAAATAAAGAAATCGAAATCATGGAAGTCTAAGCATGGATGCTTTTCTGTGGTTGGGACTGACGGTCCAAGAGGCAGAGGCCCAGGCAGAAGCGCTCGGCCTCTCCTGTGTTTTTCAAGAAACCCGAGATCCAAAGCAAAAAGAGGATGGCCTTGTGGGCAAAGTGGTGCGAGTGCGGCAGCAAGGGCAACAAATAGAGCTTGTCATCGGTTATTTTTCCCCTTCCGCCTGTTAACAGCGAATCCCCGGCCGACTTGGACCGTGCCGGGGATCCTTCTTAATACGCAGTCCAAAGGGGCCATGCGCAACCCATCAAAAAGGAGATGCTGCGATGAAAGACGAAAAGCAAGGGAACCCTCGCCATGTAGCCATCATCATGGACGGAAACGGCCGCTGGGCACAGGCACAGGGCTTGCCCCGCGCTCTTGGACACAAGGCGGGAATGGAGTCTTTGCGAAGCATCGTGGAAGCTTGCCCCGATCTGGGGATCGAATATCTGACCGTTTATGCGTTTTCAACCGAAAACTGGAAACGCCCAAGGCTTGAGATTGAAGCTTTAATGCGCCTGATGTCGGAATACATCGATTCTGAATTGGATCGGCTGAACCGAAAGGGTGTATCGATTCGCATCCTTGGGGATATCCAACCGATTCCCGCCGCGCTTCGGTCAAAAGTCGAAGGTGCGGTGGCGATGACCTCCGGCAACCAAGGGCTGAGGTTTTCCATCGCTTTGAATTACGGCGGCCGGCAGGATATTCTGCAGGCGGCGCAGGCCTTGGCAAAACGCGCGCTTCATGGGGAAGACCCGGACCGGTGGACGGAAGAGGATCTTCAGAAATGCTTGTATACCGGGGACATGCCGGATCCTGATCTGATGATCCGGACGGGCGGCGATCTGCGGATCAGCAATTTTTTGCTATGGCAGCTGGCGTATTCTGAGCTTTGGACGACATCGACCTACTGGCCTGATTTTACACCGGAGCACCTGGCCGGAGCGATTCAAGATTATTGCGGCCGTCAGCGGCGCTTTGGAGGGATTTAAATGCTTTGGACCCGTATAATCAGTGCCGTGATCGGAATCCCGATCATTTTGGGACTGGTGTATCTCGGCGGTGCTT
>CALMWJ010000258.1 GCA_937873525.1 uncultured Peptococcaceae bacterium
AAATCTTTTCCAGCACCCTGGCCTACGACATCGTCCATCATGTGGAAAAACCCCTGCTGATCCTGAGGCTGGAAAAGAATCCGGAAACAGGCTTTGCAGCCACCGAAGCCATTGGCGCTGACAATGAACAGCCGATCCTCTTTGCCACCGACTTCTCGGAGAATGCCGAAACCGCCTTTGAATACCTTGAAGGATTGGCGGCTTGCGGCTTTAAAAACATCATACTGTACCATGTCCTGGACAAAGGCAAGATCGAGCCTTATCTGGAGGACATGCTGGAGGATTTCCAAAGGGAGGACCTGGAGCGGCTGGAAAGCATGAAACGGATGCTGGCAGAAAAAGGCCATGCCAATATCGAGATTTTGCTGCATTACGGCCGCCCGGCCATGGACATCGTGCAGCTCGCCGAGGAACGGCGTCCCCAGCTGATCCTCATGGGCAGCCAGGGCAGAGGCTTTATCCGGGAGCTTTATTTAGGAAGCGTCAGCCATCACGTGGCCCGGCGCGCTTCGACCTCGGTGCTGCTCATTCCCGCCAGGCGCGAGGAAGCCTGAATCTTGCAAGATGCAAGGGCGCCGTCAAGATAGTTTCGCAAATTGGTTTGCAGCCCCCTCCATTCGGGATATAATAAAATCAAACAAGGCATCATTTCCCGCAACCGGTGGATAGGAGGGATGGATATGTTTAAGCGGTTTATCCTTGCGACGGACCTGTCCGTAGCATCCAATGCCTTAGTCGACAGCCTGGAAGGTCTGAAAACCCTTGGGGCAGAGGAATGTCTGCTTGTAATCGCTTTGCCTAAAGATGATACAGATGTGTTTGTCACGGAATATCGCAGAGACATTGCGGACATGCGTCTGCAGTTCCAAAAAGAGCTTTTGGAAGAACAGGGATATTCGACGGAAACCCGGATCGTCACGGGACCCGGAAAAAGCGAGCTGAACCGGATCGCGAAGGAGGAAGGCTATGACCTGATCGTCACCGGAGCGGAAAAGTACTCCCTGACCAGTGAGATTTTTTCCGGCAGTCTGGCCTACGACATCATGTATCATGCTGAGAAACCCCTGCTGATCCAGCGGCTGGTGAAGGATCCCGTAAAAAAATTTGCGGCGGTCACCCCGATCGGCGCCCAAAACGAAAACCCTGTCCTCTTTGCGACGGATTTCTCGGAGAACTCCGAAACAGCCTTCGAATATCTCCAAGGCATCGTAGCCCAAGGGTTTAAGCACATCATCCTGTACCATGTCCACGACAAAAGCAAGATCGAACCCTATCTTGAAAATATGCTGGAAGATTTCAGGAAGGAAGATTTCCGGCGTCTCGATGACATGAAGCGCAGGCTGGCCCAACAAGGGGATAGCCACATCGAGATCCTGATGCAATACGGACACCCGGCCATGGACATCATAGAGCTTGCGGCGGACCGCAATATCCAGCTGATCCTGATGGGCAGCCAGGGCAGCGGCTTTGTCCGGGGGCTTTTCCTGGGAAGCGTCAGCCACAACGTGGCTCGGCAAGCCCCGGCTTCTGTATTGATCATTCCGGCCAAAAGAGAAGAAAAGTAACAAGATCCATGGGGCGCTCAGATCCAAACGAGCGCTTGAACGAAGGTTAAACGAAAAACCCGCCTGCACGGCGGGTTTTTGTTCTAGTAGATCCAGCGTTTTTTGATATTCCTCAAACTGATCGTGAACAGCGCCAGGCTGAAGGCCAGCAGAACCGAGAAGCTGAGAGGGGCCGGAAGGAAGCCGTTCTCATTGATCGACTGCTTCAGGATATCCGCCCCGTAGGTCAGCGGCAGCAGGTAGGACAAAGGCTGCAGCAGCGCCGGCAGGCTGCTCACCGGGATGAACAGGCCGCAGAGGAACATCATGGGGAAGCGGAAGAAATTCGAAAAGGTCTGGGCCTCGAAGACCTCGCTGACCGACACGGCGATAAACAGACCCAGAAAGGTGGAGGTGACCGCAATCAGCAGGACGCCTGAGAAGGCGGTGACCCAATGGATCCCGGACAGGTCGATCAGAAAGGAAGCGAACAGGACCGGCACAAAGGCGTTCAGCACCCCGAACAGGATGGCGCCGGTGGTCTTGGCCAGCATCAGCAGATTCAGGCTGATGGGGGCCAGCAGCAGCCGCTCGAAGGAGCGGCTTTTTCGTTCAAAGGTGATGGTCACCGCCAGCATCGACGTGGTGCCGAAGAGGATCGACAGGGCCATAACCCCCGGCAGGATTTCCCGGATGTCCACCGGGCTTCCGGACCGTACAAACAGCATCAGGGTCCAGGAGAGGGGAAAGATGATGCCCCAGCTGATGTTGGGGGGCTTAAGGTAGTAGTTCTTCATGTCCTTCATCAGGATGCTCCAAAAAGCGATGAGCTGGCTCATTTTCGCTGCCCCTCCTTTTCTTTTTTCAGCCGGGCGATCTCGATCCCGGTGATCCGGACAAAGACATCCTCCAAAGAAGGATGGACCAGCTTCACTTCGTAGACGGGGATTTGGGCGTCTTCAAAGAATTGGATGAAGGGCGCCAGCTCCACCCGGGTCGGGGATAGCAGCCGGATGCGCTGGGGATCCAGGACGCTCACCTGGATATTGGGAAAAGCCTGGGACATAGCCTCCAGCAAGGCGGGCTGATGGCTTTCCAGGGTGAAGTCCAGCCGATAGGCCTGATCCTCATCCTGCATCAGGCTGCCGATGGCGTCGACGCGGATGACGCTGCCGTCCACAATAAACCCCACCCGATGGCAGAGGCGCTCGGCCTCCTCGATGTAATGGGTGGTCAGGAAAATCGTGGTGCCCTGCCCATTCAGGTCCTGAATGAGCTTGCGGATCTGCCGGGCGCTTTCCACATCGATCCCGGTGGTGGGCTCGTCCAGGAAAAGGATGCGGGGGGCATGGATGATTCCGGCGGCGATGGTGAGCTTGCGCTTCATCCCTTTGGAGAAGGCCTTGAAGGGGCGCTTGCCGGTCTCGGCCAGCCCGAATTGCGCCAGCAGCTGCCTGGCCCGGGCTTCCCGCTGGGCTTTCTCCATTCCATAGAGGGAGGCACAGAAGACCAGGTTGTCAAAGCCGCTCATATCCTCGTAGAGATTGCTCTCGTCCGGCACGATGCCGATCCGCTGCTGGACTTTTTTGATGTGGCGGATGCCATCCTCTCCGGCGATGAGAATGGCGCCGGCGGTGGGCTTGGCCAAGCCTGTGAGCATATTGATGGTGGTGGTTTTGCCGGCGCCGTTGGGGCCCAGGAAGCCGAAGATCTCCCCGGCCTCCACCGTGAAGGAGGCGTCCCGGACCGCCGTGAAATCACCGAACCATTTGCAGAGGCCCATGGCCTCGATGATCGTTTCGCCCATAATGGTGCCTCCTTGATGAACGTATTCATCTGTGCTGGCTACGGGTGGGGCTTCAGTTAGCTTCATCGTAGCAGACTGGGAATGGAAATGCAATTCCGGCGGCGTCATAGGCGGGAGGATGACAGCCGGCATGTACACTTGTACAAAAAATTAAAACATTTGTTAAAACATAGACGGATTCTGCCAGCGTTCGTACAAGGTTTATTCCCTCCCATGCGAGATTGACGAAATAATTAGACTTTTCTTGTTCAGCTGTCAAATGCCATGGTAACGTTGTATCAAGAACGTTGCACAAATGTGTGACAACATGATTGAGGGGGCATTGGATATGGAAAAGAAATTAGAAGGCCGGGTCGCGCTGATCACCGGCGGCGCCAGCGGATTGGGCTTGGCATCTGC
>CALMWJ010000259.1 GCA_937873525.1 uncultured Peptococcaceae bacterium
CGTTATTGAATAGGTTTCCAAAGGTGGCCCAGGGTTTCGCCTGATCATTCCCCCAGCAAAATCGAATGGATCTCCAGGCCGTAGCGCCGGACCAGATCCAGCTTGGCCTGCTTGTAGGCCTCCGGCTGCCCCTTCTGGGTGGTGCGGTCCACATACTTGCGGGCCAGCTCGTCGGTGATCACGTCCAGCAGCAGCTCCGCCAGCAGGAGGCGGGCCCCATCCTTGAAATGGCCCTGGCCGTTGACATAAAGCCGCACCGTGGGGGCCTCCGTGTTGATGATGATCAGCCTTTCCTCCGGCAGATACACCGCCCGGTCCAGATCGTTGTCCAGATTGCGCAGCTCATAGCCGGCGAAAACGTCGATGGAATTGTCCATATTCCAGGGGACACTGGGCTTGCCGGAGACGTTGCCGAAGCCGGTTCCCGAGGCGTTTTCCGCAATGACGATTTCCGCCATCGCCCGATAGTCCCCGGTGGCCACCTCGATGGACCCCTTGGCGCCGATCTGGCTGCCGGTGACCGTACATTCCAGGTGGCCGTCCTCCGGCAGATCCGCCACCATCAGCCCGGTGATGAAGGGCTCGATGCGGATGCTGTCCGGCAGCTGATAATGGATGGACAACAGTTCATGGTCCTGGATCTGACTGCGGTCCGCGATCATCCGGACATGAAAGCGATGATCGACCTTCCGGTAATAGAAGGGCGTCGTGAAACGAAGCACGGCAGGCCTTCCGGTGTCATATTGGCCGTACCGGCCGGTGCCGGGCCCCGGCGGCATGATGATGCCCAGATCTTCCACGGCAATTTGGTTCATCCGCTGCAGGACCTGCTTGATCATGTTCCGGGTGCGCATGGAGGTTTTGGCGTAGTCCACATGGCTGAGGCGAATTTGCTCACTTTTCACAAAGCTGGCGATCATGCTGCTGACCGCTTCGCCGAAGGCCGCCACAAAGGGCTCCTTCATATTGAGGCCTTCCCGTTCATCGCTGATGACGGGTTTGCCGCCGGCCAGCATGGCGGCTAAGCCAGGGCAGTGGACCGTGCCGAAAAGATATTCGGTGCCAAGCTGGTTTTCATAACGGAAAAACTGGCAGTCGAAGACAGCGGTGCCGGAGATGATCAGCAGGCCGTTGGTCCGTTCGTCGCCCTTCAGCACCAGATCCGCGTCCAGGGCT
>CALMWJ010000260.1 GCA_937873525.1 uncultured Peptococcaceae bacterium
ACCGGTTCGTCACGCGCATGACGGATATCGCATTGCTGGATGAATGCAAGATCCGTTTAAAAGAAAAAATCGAGGACAACATCCAGAATGTGAAGGTCAGCACAGTACTAAATGATTATGATCCTGCCACTGAAATCGCTGTGACGGTGATCGTGACGGAACGAAAACTTCAAGAAATATTCAGTGAATGATGCCTCATATTGCCTGGCAGCCGGTTCGCCTGCGTTCCGGCCGCTGCAGTCATAAACTGATGGTGGGAAGTTCCCTACTGGGAACTGAAAACCGCTGGTTTAAGAAAAAAACACTTCGTTCTTTATTTAGAACCGGAGGTTTTTCTTATGCCAGCGGTTTTCTGCATTATACCCTCATAGAAACGTAGGCAGGGAGGTGAGAAACGATCAGATTCCGGACCACGTTCAGACAAACGTTGACATGGACGAGCAAAAATAGGAGGTTTTTTTATGAGCACAATCAAGAAAGATGTCAAACCTATGCCCAAGATGACGAAAATAGGCTTTTTGGTGTTCGCCCTCTGTATGTTTGGATTGTTTTATGCTCCGAACAATTTGAATGAAGGGTTCAATGCCATGGTGAGCAAAGCGCATCCCATCGTGATTGATGTGGGAATCTTAAGCACCATGTCGGTATCGATCGTGATCAGCGTGATTATGGGACGGTTTTTGGAACGGCTGGGCTTTACGGATGCCATGATGCGTTTATTTCTCCCAATTGGCAAACTGCTTAATGTGAACTGTGCCATCCTGATTCCGGCAATTTATAATATCTTGGGGGACATCAATGCGGCCGGACGAATTGCCGGTCCGATCCTTGTCAGGTCAAACGCCACAAAAGATGAAAAAAAATTGGCGATTTTTACGATGGTGCAATCAGAACAATCTTTCTCAACCTTTATGCTGGGCTTGGGATGCCTGACTTTGTGCGGCGCAAAGGTTTTCGCCGTGGTGGTCATTGCGATCTTTGCACCTCTGCTGATATGCCCGGCAATTGGCCGTTTGATATGGAAAAACTGTAAAGCGGTCGAGTTGGACGAACTGCCCAATTTTACTCCGGCCACACCGATTCTAAATGGACTGTTTGCTTCTGGCCAGGAAGGAATGGGTGTTCTGCTCAACCTGGTTTTGCCGGCCTTCGCAGTGGTCTTTGGAATCATCGGCTTATTGGATTATATGGGTATATGGCAATATTTTAACAATGCCTTGGTTTCTCTGCTGACTCTTCTGAATATCGATCCCGAAACGGGTCTTCTAAGCATCATGGCATCGCCCACCTTGGCCATGCTGAATCTCCAGAATACTGCGGCAAACATTAATCCAAAATGGGTCATTGGATCTTTCGTCATGGCAGCTTCCGGATTCCCGTTGTCCGTTATTTTTGGCCAAATACCGATCATATGGGCTGAATCTTGCGAAATGCAGCCCTCAGAAGCCCTGTGGCCTGCCGTGATCGGGATTGTTTTCCGAATTCTGACTGCCGGGTTTGTTGCAACGGTTTTAGGGGGTCTGCTTTTGAATTGAAGACGCCGCTGTTTTGAGGAAAGTCCACACAGATCGAACACGAAGGAGGCTCCATGGAAGACCTGATTATTCATAATGCGGAAATATGGACCTTAACCGATACGGAAGCGATTCCTTGCGGCTGGTTATCCGTAAAGAATGGCGTCATTTCCTCTCTGGGCTCAGGGGATCCACCCCCGTCGTCGATCGCAAGGGCGGTTGTGGACGGACAAGGAAAAATCCTTATGCCTGGATTGGTCGATTGCCATACCCATCTGATGGAATATGCCACGTTGGAGGTCCATCACACACAAGGTAAAGCCCAGCGGATGGCTGCCGTTTCCAATCTTCTCCTCGCACTGCAATCCGGGATCGTCGCCACCGGGGAGCATCATCTGGGACACCCCGTTGCCGACATGCCTATGGAAGACTACCGGATGATTCTGGACAGGATTCCGATGAACTCTTCCATGGCATATGGGTGCTGTTGGCTGGGTTTTGAGCCGAAAGTTTTGACAAGCGCTACCCGTCCGGGAAAGGCTTTCCAAGAGGATGTCTTAACGGAAGCAGATTTTCTGAGAATGGCCGAAGCTTCCGAGTTTCCGGGGGAAAACCTGTTCTTGAACTATACCTGTGCCAATGCACCGCTTGACCAAGCACCTCATGCAGGAGAGGTCACTTATGGAGCTCAAAAGCTGGCTCAAATCATCGAAATATTTCATAAAAAGGGCAAAAGGATCGGGGCCCATATTGAAGGCGATGATTCGGCGCGACGGTTTATTGAATGTGGAGGCGATGTCATCCATCATGGCCATGCATTAAGCTCGGAAGTTGGCACTTTGATGGCTCAAAAAGGAATCAAGCTGGTTCTGACGCCGGTGGCAGGAACCAGTCAAAGGCCAACCAGTCCACAGGAAGCCTACGGGTTTTATCGGCAAGGTATTTTTTTGGCTTTGGCAAGTGATGCGTATATTTACCCGCATCCAGAAGCGGATTGGATTCCGCTGCCAAAAGATCGGCTGGCCGGTCCTGCACAATTTTTGTCGATCGTCGGCTCGACACTTCGGTATTTTGTTGAGCAAGGTGTTCAAAAGAGCGAAGCACTCAAATTGATTACAGTCAACCCCCGGTCTCTGCTGCATCCGAGTGAGAGCCCCGGTTTTTTACAGACAGGCAGTCCGGCTGATATGATTTTATGCAACCGATTGCCCGCCCTTGAATCGGAGGATCCGGCGGATATTTGCGTCGTGATCACAGAGGGACAGATTCAAGTTGACCGCAGAATCTAATTGGGCATAAGGTTTGCTAAAAAGAGAAGGCTTTTCTTGAACAATTTTGGGAAGACAAGAAAACCTCATTTCACAAACGTATAAATGAAGTACACTCCTTTGAGGCTAGACCGTCTGTTTCATGGGGTGTATTTCATTTTTTAAAAGAGGGGGATATGTTTCGATACTCCCACTCGGTCGAAAGAGCTGGTATTCTAAGCTGCGCTGTCAAGCAATTCCTGAAATCTAATGGAAGGCAAGGCCCGTTCTTTGGATATCCATTAAAGCAATAAACAACAAGACCATTGCCGAATCAAGAAGGATTTTGATGGGGAGGTTTTTTTTTTTCATTTTGATCATCTCCTGGCTAGTTTCATATCCGGAAACCGAGTGGTGCGACCTGTATTCGAGTCAACCGGGTTTGGAACGCGGATCACGAATGGCTATTTCCATGATAAGGAAAGGATAGTATAATATTGTCAGAAAATTAA
>CALMWJ010000261.1 GCA_937873525.1 uncultured Peptococcaceae bacterium
AGTGCCATGCTGCTTGCGGTGCGCCGCCATAGCATGAGGTAGGAATAAGCGCATCGTTTCTAATGAGGCATTTACCGTACCCGCTCCCCTAGTATGTCATAACATGAATTCGAAAAGCCTGTTGGATTGCCGCCGATTTCGATCGGCGGCAATTCTGCTTTTATGGGATATCCATCCATGGGGAAGCGCATTGCAGTGAGCAGCAAACTGTCGATTAGGGCGCGAAAAAGAACGACTTCGCAGCTGTTCGCGCAATGTGGCTGGCGACGATGCCGTTGATTCCGAACATCAATAAGGAAAGAATGTATTTGAAATAGGGTCGTTCAAAGGCGGTTCCTTTGAGGTAAAAGGAGCGAAGACGTTGGCTAAGGGATGTTGATATGCCTCTTAATCCAAGCAGTTGCATTTGCTTTTTTCTCATAATCTGCATTTGGTCAATAAAAGTGTAATCTATACATTGCATAATTAGAGAAAAAATGAAAATTACGCTTGAATGGTGTTGTTTTCCGAAAGCACTATTCGAGCTCCGGAAAAAACAGGGCAATTTCGCGGCCAGCGCTAGCAGTCGAATCCGAGCCATGGATCAGATTGTGCCGTACGCTCATCGCCAGATCGCCGCGTATGGTCCCGGGCGCGGCTTGCCGTGGATCGGTGACGCCCATCATGGTTCGCAGGACCCCGATCACCCCTTCGCCCTCCAGAATCATGGCCACAACCGGACCGGAGGTAATGAATTCCACCAGGCCGGTGAAGAAAGGTTTTTCTTGATGCTCCGCGTAATGTGCCCGAGCCAGCTCCGGACTGATGATGATCATTTTGAGCGCAGCGATTTGGATGCCGCGTTTTTCCAGGCGGCTGATGATTTCTCCGATCAGGCCTCGTTGCACACCGTCAGGCTTGATCATGGCAAAGGTTCGTTCCATCGTATGCCCTCCTTATCATGGGTTGTGTCAGGCTGGCGCCTGACGCTATGATTTCTATTATAATCATTGGATGCGGCGAAGTAAAATCATAGGCGTCTTTTGGAGATTTCCTGGCACTATTTAATAAATAGGGTTAGAATTTGATTGAGGCGCAAGTTTGATATTATTAGACCATTCATCATGGTTCTGATCTCTCATACGTAAGTCAATACCGGATCAAAATCATGGTTCGATCAATAGGATGAGGGCGCAAGACCAAGCCTGGAAAGAGGTTTCAACATGAGGATTGTGGGCGTCGTATTCTTTGTTCTGCTGACTTTGCTGCTTTACGGCGGATCGAGTTTTTATATCGGGAAGAGGATCTTTCAAGGGCTGAGCTTCGTTTTCCCGCACATGAATGCAGCAATCTTCACAGGCATCTGTCTGTTCATCGCCTTATCGATCCTCCTGGGGATTTTACCGCTGCCCACTGGCTTGAAGGGAATCTTGCGATGGATCAGCTCGTACTGGATGGGAATTTATGTTTATCTATTGATCCTTTTCCTTCTTACAGACCTCATGCTGTTCCTCGGAGGAATGGCCCAGATCCTTCCGGTTCCTGCGCCCCAAAGCCTGCGGTTTTATACAGGTGTTGCTGTCA
>CALMWJ010000262.1 GCA_937873525.1 uncultured Peptococcaceae bacterium
TTCTCCGCTTGAGCAACCTCATATTTAAATACCCCGGCCCACGTGAACAAATTGGTAAAATTTTGGTGGCAGCCCCTCAGGCCGGCAGCGGCGAGCAAGGGGTCGATCCATTTCTTGTCATTCAGTTCGATGTCTTTCAGCTGTATCATGGTGCTTCTCATCCATTTCTATTTCTTTTGTGATGATTTGATAGGCCTCCACCAGGTCGGAAAAGGTAAATCGGGCGCCATTCGCAGCGCTGGGGGAGGGCAAGTAAACCGCCGGCATCCCGGTTTCCGCGGCGCAATAACGCTGATAGAGCGCAGTCGCTCTCATCCCGGTGGTGTAGATCCTCCGGATATTCGCACAGGAAAGGACCCTCTGCAGATCATTGACCTTGGGGTTACGGATGCTGCTGTCCTGGGCGCCGCGGATGTCGCAGGACTTCAAAACATCCCATAGGGCAATGTGATGACGGCGAAGAAAATCCTTTTTATCTGAATGGGTTTCGGGTACCGCTTCGCAAAAAACAGCCGCCAGGACACGCCAGAAACGGTTTTGCGGGTGTCCGTAATAAAAGCCGGATTCCCTGGATTTCGGCGAGGGCATCGTCCCTAAAATCAGGATTTTCGAGTCCCGGTCAAAAATAGGCTCCAAAGAATGAACAATGCTTTCTCTCATAGCCTCGCCTTTGCATATAAAAAAGCTTCTGTAATCAACCGGTCTATAGGTTCATTATAGAAGCTTGCCTATGTCTTTGTCTATCTGTAATTATCGAAAAAGCCTTTTTAGAAACGGCCATCGCCCGGCTCAATCCGCATCCGGCATGGAACGCCGCATGCGCAGAAACGTCAGCAGCGCACCCAAAAAGCAGATGGCAGCCGCCGACATATAGACGATTTTCATGCCATAGAGGAATGCCAGGTCCTGCCCCTCCGTAAAACTGGTGACCGGGTATCCAAGATAGCGGCTCATCCGGTTGTAGAGAAGCACTACGGAAAAAGAAATACCGGTTACCATGCCCACATTGCGAACCAAGCCGTTGATGCTTCCGGCGATGCCCATTTTTTCCCGGTCTACCGCGCTCATGATGATGACGTTGTTGGGGGATTGGAACAAGCCATTGCCGATTCCCATGATGCCCGTGCGCAATAGGATGTCCAGATGGCTGGAGGCGCCGTCCAGATAGGCCATGGAAACCAGCCCTGCGGTCATCAGGCCCAAACCCACCAAGGTCAGGCGCTCCGCCCCCAACCGATCGGCCAGGTAACCGCTGACCGGCGCGGTCAGCATCACGCATAAGGGGAAAACCATCATCAGAAGGCCCGACTGCCCCGGCAGCAGCCGAAGAATATACTGTAAGTAAAAGGGCAGGATGATGTTCAGGCAAAACATGGAGGCAAAGCTCAGAAAGCCGCAGAAGAGGCCGCCGGCAAACAGACTGTTGCGGAACAAGTCCAGCTCAAGCATGGGATGGTCCGCTTTGCGCTCCACCATAAAAAACAGGGTGGCGCAGAGAGCGCCGGCCCCCAGGGCGCCCTGGATCAGCGGATGGGTCCAGCCATAGACCTCGCCGCTCAGAAAAGCCCAGAACAAAGCCACGATCATGACCATGAACAGCAGGGAACCCGGAATGTCCATAGATCCGTCTTCATAGGAAGCGGCCTGGGAATGCAGCAGCCGCTTTCCGGCGACCAGGCCGATCAAAGCCACCGGAATGTTGATGTAGAAAATCATCTGCCAATTAAAGTACTGAACCATGAAGCCGCCGATGCTGGGCCCCGCAAGCATTCCGACGGCAACCGCCGTGCCCAGAAATCCCAGCGCCCTGCCCCGTTCGTTGGCCGGGAAGGTTTCTGCCGTCAGGCCTTGGTTGGAAGCCATGAACATGGCGGCCCCCACCGCCTGGACCACTCGGGAAAAAACCAGAAAACCCAGATTCGGTGAAAGTCCACACATCAGAGAACCAATACCGAAAACCAGGTATCCCCAGAGAAAAACCCGGGCCTTGCCGAAACGGTCGCCGAGCTTGCCGAATAGGACGATGACCGCTGAAATGGCAATCAGATAACTGGTGACGACCCATTGGATGCTGTTCAGTCCAACGCCCAGGTTCTCGGCCATGACCGGCAGCGCCACATTGACAATGCTGCTGTCCAAAGTGGCCATGAAGCCGCTGAGGATCACCACCGGCAGGATCTTCCACCGCTTTGCATAAGGGTCTTGTATCGCCGTCTGATGCGTCATCATCTGTCTTCCCATCCATTCTTCCGATTTAGGCCAGGATCATCCGGTCATTGGCGCCTGCTTCGCTGATGCTTTCAAATTTCTTCAGCAGGTCTTCCACCCGGAGGGATTTTTTCTCCTCGCCGGACACATCGTAGATGATCCTGCCTTCGTTCATCATGATCAGCCGATTGCCGTACCGGATGGCGTCTTTCATATTATGGGTGACCATCAGGGTGGTCAGCTTGTTTTCTGTCACGATCTCCTCGGTGATTTCCAGCACCTTCCGGGCTGTCTTGGGGTCCAGGGCCGCGGTATGCTCGTCCAGCAGCAGCAGCTTGGGTTTCTGCAGCGTCGCCATAAGCAGCGTCAGGGCCTGACGCTGGCCGCCGGAAAGAAGGCCCACCTTGGATTTCAGCCGGGCTTCCAGACCAAGCTCCAGGATCTTCAGCTTCTCTCCATATAAAGCCCTTTCTTCATGGGTGATCCCCCACCGGAGGCCTCGTTTCCGATTGCGCCGGAAGGCCATGGCCAGATTTTCCTCGATGCCCATGTTCGCTGCCGTTCCCATCATGGGGTCCTGGAACACTCTGCCCAGATGCTTGGCCCGTATGTATTCAGGGTCCTTGGTGATATCCTGGCCATCCAGCACCACCGAGCCGGCGTCGCTGGTATGGACGCCGGCGATGATGTTCAGCATGGTGGATTTGCCGGCGCCGTTGCCGCCAATGACGGTGACAAAGTCTTCCGTCTTCAGGTGAAGGTCAAAGTCCACCAGAACCTTTTTTTCATTGATGGTTCCGGCATTGAATGTTTTATTGATTTTCAATAGCTTCAGCATACGTTTTCCTCCTTCGTTGCGGTCACCGGCCGTTTATCGGACCGCGACCATTTTCTTGACCACCGGGATCGACAGCGCCATCGCCACGATAACAGCCGTCAGCAGTTTCAGGTCGGAGGATTTCAAGCCCAGCTGGAGCACGATGGCGATGATCATGCGGTAGATCGCAGATCCAAGCACCACAGACATGAGCTTATATGCAAAATTGAAGCGTCTGCCGAAAATCACTTCGCCGATGATGATAGAGGCGAGGCCGATGACCAGGGTACCGGTGCCCATCCCCACGTCGGCATAGCCCTGGCTTTGCGCCACCAGGGCGCCGGACAGGGAGACGAGGCCGTTGCTGATCATCAGGCCGAGGATCTTCATCTGGTCGGTGCTGGCGCCCAGGGCCCGCACCATGTATTCGTTGTTGCCGGTGGCCCGGATGGCGCAGCCGATCTCCGTGCCGAAGAACCAGTACATCAGACCGATGATGGCCACCGCAAAGACGATGCCCAGCAGCAAGGAGATCACGCTGTTGGACAACCCGGTCACATCCATGATCCTGGTCACGGCCGTGGCTTCCCCCAGCAGAGCCACATTGGGCTTGCCCATGATCCGGATGTTGATCGAATACAAGGCGATCATGGAAAGAATTCCGGCCAGGATCCCGGGGATCTTCAGCTTGGTGTTCAGCACACCGGTGACCGTTCCGGCCAGCGCCCCGGTCGCCACGGCAAAAGGCAGCGTCAGAAAGGGATCCATCCCTTTGACGATGAGGATGGCGCTGACTGCGCCGCCTAAAGCAAAGGTGCCATCCACCGTCAGGTCCGGATAGTCCAGCACCTTGAAGGTAATATATAGGCCCAGCGTCATGATACCCCACAGGACCCCCTGGGATACCGCGCCCTGCAATGCCATGATCATGCCTGATAGGTTGTCCATGTTTTCCCTCCCGCTTGACGTCAAAACGGGCGATGAGGTCGCCCTCATCGCCGCGCATGGTTTTGAATCTGTGATGATCCGATAGGATACGGCTACTTTTTGATTTTGGCAGCCAGCTCAGCCGGCACCTGGATTCCCAGCTCAGCCGCAAGTTCCTGATTCAGCGTGAAATTCAGGTCCGACAGATATTCGATGGGCATATCCTTGGGGCTCTTGCCGTCCCGCAGAATGGCCACAGCCTGGACGGCCGTCAGCTTGCCGAGATTGTAGTAGTTGATGCCGTAGGTTGCCAGCCCGCCGTTGGCCACCATACCCTCTTCACCGACGATCACAGGGATCTTGGCCGGATTGGTCACGGTGGCAACGGTTGCCATGCCGGCAGCCAGCATATTGTCTGTGGGGATATAGATGGCCTGGACCTTGCCCATCAAAGACTGGGCCACCTGCTGGATCTCATTGGAGCTGGATACGGAGCCTTCGATAACTTCGATGCCTAAAGCTGCCGCCGCTTCCTTGGCCAGATTCACCTGGAATACGGAGTTGGCTTCGCTGGAGCAATACATGACGCCAATGGTCTTCACATCAGGAACCAGTTGCTTGATCAGCTCGACCTGTTCCTTCACAGGGGTCAGGTCGGAGGTGCCGCTCACGTTGCCGCCGGGGGCTTTGTTGTCCGCCACCAGTTTGGCGTCGGCGGGGTCGGTGACGGCGGTGACCAGGATCGGAATGTCCTTGGTCACGTTGGCAACGGCCTGGGCCGCCGGCGTGGCAATGGCCAGGATCAGGTCGTTTTTGTCGTTGACCAGCTTATTGGCAATGGTCTGGCAATTGGCCTGCTCACCCTGGGCATTGTTGAAATCAATGGCAATGTTTTTGCCTTCCTCAAAACCTGCTTCCTTCAGACCGTCCACAAAGCCTTGGTAAGAAGCGTCCAGGGCGGCATGCTCCACCAGCTGGATCACGCCGATTTTGTAGGTCTTTTCTGCCGGTGCGGTCTGGGTGGCCGGCGCCGTCGCGGTTTGTCCGGTGCTGCCGCAGCCTGCCAGCATGCCTGCCAGCATGCCTGCCATCAGGACCGCTGCGATTTTATTGATTTTTTTCATTTCCGTTCTACCATCCTTCCATTCCTTGATTCGATCAGTTTCGTTTTTTTCTGCCGCAGCAAGCGGCATTTTGCGTTGAATTATACAATAAATCGTCTATGTCGTCAATCTTTATCCTCCGGAGCCAGGGTGCCCAGATCATAGGGGGTTTCCTGATAAACATAGTAGTTCAGCCAATTGGCAAAAATCAGATTGGCATGGCTCCTCCAGCGCACCTGGGGTGTCCGTTCGGGGTC
>CALMWJ010000263.1 GCA_937873525.1 uncultured Peptococcaceae bacterium
AATGGATGAGGTGGTGCCGTTGGCCAGGGACACCAGGACAATGACCGCCGCCACACCAATGATAATGCCCAGCATGGTCAGAAAGGAACGGAGTTTGTTGCTGGTGATGCCGTTGATTCCCAGCCGTATGGATTGTCCTAGTTTCATCGGATCACCTTCTCATCGGACACAATGCAGCCATCCTGGATCCGGACCTTCCGGTCCGCCTCGTCGGCTTGGGTGTTGTTGTGGGTGATCAAGATGATGGTATTTCCCTGGCCATGGAGGTTATGGATCAATTCCGTCACTTCCCGTCCGGACCGGCTGTCCAGGTTACCGATGGGTTCGTCCGCCAACAGGATCGGTGGATTCCCCGCCAGAGCACGGGCTATGGCTACCCTTTGCTGCTGGCCCCCGGAAAGCTCCATGGGCTTGTGTTTGGCCCGTCCGGCCAGCCCCACCTTATCCAGGGCCTCCATGGCCCGGTCATGCCGTTCCCTTGCACCGGTTCCCCTGTATAGAAGGGGCAGTTCAACATTTTCAAGGGCCGTTAGTTTAGCCAGCAAATTGAAGTTCTGAAAGATGAAGCCGATCTTCTCGTTCCGTATCACTGCCTGCTGGTCTTGGGTCATTTTCGCCACCATTTTACCGTCCAGTTCATAAGTGCCGGAATCAGGCACATCCAGACAGCCGATCATATTCATCAAGGTGGATTTGCCGGAGCCGGAGGGCCCGATGATGGCCACGAACTCCCCTTCCTCCACATGAAAATTCACATTTTGAAGGGCATACACCGGTTCTCCGCCCATGTTATAGGTTTTACAAATTTGCTTCATATCCAGCATCTTGCCCCTCCTAACCTCGTCCGCCCGGCATTCCGCCGCCGGAGCCGGAGGGTGGTTCGCCGCCGCCCATGGCCATGCCGCCCATCATGCCCATTTCCATGCCCCGCATATCCTCCGTATCGACAGCGGCGGACCTTCCTTCCACAAGGATCTCCTGGCCTTCCTCCAGGCCGGACAGGATCTCCACATCGTCGTCATTGCTGATACCGGTGGTAACGATCACCGCATTGGAAGGCAGCGCCTTTTTCTTGGCCCCTGTCGCATCAGAGGTTCCGGCCGCCCCTTCGGTGGCGGTTGCGTCTCCGGATGTCGCAGCAGCAGGCTTTTCGGCACTTGCTAAGGTTCCGGTTTCCTCTGACAAGAGCACGTACTTCTGTCCCTGGCTAACATGGACCGCGTTGATGGGCACCAGCAGCGCATCCTCCGACTGATCCACAACGATCTCCAGACTGGTAGTCATCCCTACTTTCAGGCCTTCCCAGTCCGTAATTTCAATGACCACCCAGTAGTATGCCACATTGCTGGACACGGATCCCTCCTGGGCGATTCGGACCACTTTGCCTGTGAACGTCTTTCCGGTCAATGCGTCGGCAGTGATATGGACCTCCTGGCCAATGGCGATTTTTTCGATATCCAGCTCATCCACATCGAAGACCACCTGCATCCGGCCGGAGTCTACCACCTTGCCCAGGCTTTCACCGGAATCCAAACTGTCTCCCGCCTGAAGGAAGGTGTTTTCCGGTCCCTCGCTGGTGGCTGCCGCATAATAGTACCCATCAAAATCAGCGGTCAAAGTGGTTTTCTTTTGCTTCAGCTGGTCTTTTGCAATCTCCATCTCAGATTTCGCTTCGGAAATCTGAGACTCCAGGGAGGTGCTCGTCATCTGATATAAGGGCGCGCCCGCCTGGAGCATCTGTCCTTCTTTCACAAACAGCTTAGACACGACACCGTCTGCAGAAGCCTTGATTTCGGTTTCAGTCTGGGGTTCCAGCAGGACAGCCACCTTGGCGCCGGTCCCCTGATGATACGCCTGGGCATAGGTTTCCCCGGCGATCCTCTGCCCCTGGTCTGCCTTGATGCTGAAAATCAAATATTTCATCCCATTGCTGGTGGTCAGAGTGGCCTCCCCTTCAATCGCCGCCGTCAGGGTGGTTCCGTATTCCAGCAGCTCCAGTTCCAGCCGATTGCCGCTGACCCAGTTTTTACCCTGTTCCTCCGGGACCTTCAGGGTCATTTTCTGGGTGTTGGCCAAGGTCATCAGGACCGTGTTTTTGCTGACCGTCTGATTGGCCTTCACTTGGACGCTCAGGACCGTGGCGTCGTCCTCCGCCGCCGGGTTCAAGCTCTCACGGTCTTGCTCCAATTCTTCCAACTGGTATTCGTACTGGGACAGCACCTGGACCGATGCATCCACCTCCGGGCAATCCAGCGTGTAGAGCACCTGTCCAGCCGCGACCTTTTCTCCATCCTCGACTTCGACAGACAGGACCGTGGAAGCCCCAGGGGCGGCCAGCACCTGTTCCCTTGCCGTTTCCACCGAACCGGTCCCGGTCACCATGGAAACAATGTCTCCCCGGATCACCTTGTCGGTCTGGACGGTCGATGTCTGCTCCTTTTGAACGCTCTCCTTCGTTTTAAAATAGCAATAGCCGCCTCCGGCGATGGCCGCCAGCACCAACCCCCAAACGACCCATTTCCGATATTTGCCAAACCGCGCCACAAAAATTCCTCCTTGCCTCTTTTTCCACCGATCGTCGGAACGATCAAATCCTTATGTCTATTATCATAGAAATATGTTGTGACGGTCTTGTGAACATCAGGCAAGGAATGTGAAATATATTCACCGCGGACAGACTGCATTGCCATGATATGCAAATCTTTGGTATAGTTAATTGGGATGTCGATCCCGCACATCGCCGCCAGCCCGGCGCCGACGGCGAGCGCGAGCTGCGTCCCCGAGCCGAGCCCCACGTGTTCGCGGATGCGCTCGCGCACCGTGATCCTCACTTTGGGCTCGACGCCGTAGACGGTCGAGAAGCGGCCGACCGCCGCGCGTACCGGCTCGCGGTCGCCCCCGACGATGGCGAGCTCGTCGCTCTCCTCGAGCAGGACGCTCGTGCTGG
>CALMWJ010000264.1 GCA_937873525.1 uncultured Peptococcaceae bacterium
CATAGTTCTTTTCAAGGAAATGGGCGCCCACCTGGACCGACATTCTGCCGGCCACCATGCTCATGGGCACCAGAAGGGGCAGACTGCCGTTGGGCAGGGTCACGGTCTCAAAGGCGATCCCGGTGATCCGTTTCAGCAGCAGTTCCCGGGTCAGTTCGGGCTCCGGTGCCAGGTGGAGGTAAGTGAAGAGGATCTGATCCTCTTGCATCAGGTCGTATTCCTGAGGCAGCGGCTCCTTGACCTTGACGATCATTTCGGACAGGGCATAGACTTCCGCCGAGGTGTCACATAGGATGGCGCCGGCATCGAGATATTCCCGATCCTCAATCCCGCTGCCCAAGCCGGCGCTCTTTTCAATGAAGACGGTATTTCCATGATCGACCAGGGCTTTGACGCCCGAAGGAATAAGCCCCACACGATTTTCATTGTTCTTGACTTCTTTTGGTGTTCCGACTTTCATGTCCGACACTCCTTTTTCATCGTCTTGGAATAGCACTTTGTCCCTATGCTCTCAGCACAAAGTCTACCAAATTTTCGCAATTTTTCAACATATTTTCTTATATATAGAAAATAAAAAAGCGAGTGTTGGGACACCCTACACTCGCTCTAAAAATCATGAGGTTGCAATCTTGATCTGTGAATCACGCTATTCTCCGAAGGCTTCCGGCGCCTGCCCGCTCAGTCCGCTCCAGTAGGCAATGGCTTCGATGATCCGGCGGCAGGCCTGGCCGTCGCCGTAAGGGTTGACCGCATGGGCCATGGCCTCATAGGCCTTGGGATCCTTCAGAAGCTCTGCAGCCTCCTGATAGATCGCCTCCTCATGGGTCCCCGCCAGCCGGACGGTGCCGGCGGTGACGGCTTCCGGCCGTTCCGTGTTCTCCCGCAGAACCAGCACAGGCTTGCCAAGGGAAGGGGCTTCCTCCTGCAGACCGCCGGAATCGGTGAGCACCAGATAGGATTGGTCCATCAGGTGGGCAAAGGGCAGGTATTCCATGGGTTCGGTCAGCAGGATCCGGGGATGTCCGCCTAAAATATCCAAAGCCGGACGGCGCACCGCCGGATTTTTATGCATCGGAAAAACCACAGCCACATCGTCGAAATCCTCGGCCAAACGCCGCAGGGCCCGGAAGATCCGCTCCATGGGCTGGCCCAGGTTTTCCCGGCGATGGGAGGTCACGGTCAGAACACGGCAGGGCTTGCCCTGGTCAGCCATCTTCTGCCGCAGGGCCGCCAGCGCCTGCAGTCCCGCTTCCTTGGGGCAAGGCTTCTGCACCGCCCACTTCAGGGCGTCGATGACCGTGTTGCCGGTCACAAAAATTCGGCTGCGGTCGGCGCCCTCCTTCAGCAAATTATCTTTCGCCAGCGCCGTGGGCGCAAGATGCAGATCCGCCAGGGCGCCGGTCAGTTTCCGGTTCATTTC
>CALMWJ010000265.1 GCA_937873525.1 uncultured Peptococcaceae bacterium
GCATTGCTTTTTGTGGTCATAGGAATCATTTTTTCAATGCATATCTTTGGGATCAAATCTCTTTCAAGGGGCATTGCAAAACGCGACTTGCAGGCTGATATGCGCCTGGCCATGGATGCCATTAGCAAGGAAGTCCGCTATTCCGAAGACATCAATTTGACCTCCGGAGATTCCACCTATGACCATATTTATGTGAGCGCCAATAAAGTCATAGTTAAACCGGCAGATGCTTCGGAACGTTTGCTGACGGATGCAATTATATCTAATCCTGCTTCCGACCTGAAGTTTTCGTTAGAAACCAATGGGGAGAATTATCTTCTCCACATCGAAATGACAGGAACGTATAAAGGGAACACATCGTATTTAGAAACCGACTTGTTCTTGCCGAATATCAGTGAAGCAAGCATTGCATCCAACACACAAAATATATACTACAAAAAACTGGTTGCTGAAGCAGAATCGGAGGGCGGTCCGGGGCCATCGGAAATCCTGGCCTTTGGTGCAGCTTCGCCTTTGCCGGACGCAATCAGGAACGAGAGTTATAGCATGACGATCACTGCGTCAGGTGGTTCGGGAAGCTATAACTTTTCTTCGCCCGATCTGCCCGGATGGCTGACCTTGAATGCTTCAAGCGGTGTGCTGTCCGGTGTAGCGCCCAATACAGCGGCCTCTTACAGTTTTTCCATAACCGTTCAGGATGCTGAAGGCAAAACGGTTACTTCAATCTTTGAAATGGACGTGATAACCTCACCGCTGTCCTTTGAAACGGCTTCAACGCTTCCGAATGCAAAAAAGAAAAAGGCTTATTCAACAACAATCACTGCGACCGGAGGTTCTGGAGGCTATGAGTATACGACAACTGGCCTGCCAAGCTGGCTGACCTTGAATAAGACAACTGGTGTGCTTTCAGGAACAGCGCCAAATACGACTGGCTCAAACGCCTTTACGATCACGGTGACTGACAGTGACAGCAATTCAACCCCAGCGCTATTTACCCTATATGTTGGTAACTGATTACCATTTATAGGATCACCGATATGTTTAGTGCTCGAATTAAAACTATTTTATTCAGTGATTACTTTCATAGAAGGCTGCTGAAGAAGGCTTTCGAACGAATAAACATTCAGAATAAAAGGAGATGAGGATCGTTGTTTAAAAAGTCAACAATAGGCATCGATATTGGAGCTTTGAATACGGTGATTGTTTCGGGTTTATGGAATGGGAGCAAGCTCCAAATCCATCGCACCGTTCAGGTTCCCACGCCCCAGGAGTATGTCAAAGAGGGCCATATTTCCCAGCCTGAAAAAATGGCGGCCTACATGAAGCAAGTCTTCAAGGACCATCATATTGAGAAAGGCGGCGTCATCTTCTCTTCTGAAAGCATCGAAGTGATCCAAAGAGAAATCGTATTGCCAAAAGTTGCAGATAAAGATTTGGTTTCCATGATTCCTTTTGAAGTAGAGTCTCATTTCCCCATCAAGGCCGAGGATTATTGCCTCGAACACCAGGTCATCGAAGAATTCAGTGAAGATGGTGTCAAGAAGCTCAGAATCCTTGTGGCCGCCATGCCCAGAGACATCGTTGAAAGTTATTTGTTTGTCGCTGAGTCCCTTGGCTTGAATCCCCTGGGGCTAAAGCTTCAGGGTGGATCGATCGCCAAGCTCTTCTCCAAGACAAAAAGCATTAATGATATAAGTTATGATCCAATGGCTACCTTAGCGTTGGTCGATTTGGGCCATGCCAAAATGAGAGTCAGTTTCGTCAACATGGGACGATTGGTATTTAGCCGAACGGTTGCGTTCAAATCAAAAGATTTGGTCGAAATGATCGCATCGGCTTTGGGAATCAGTGAAGCAAAAGCGGAAGGCTTAAAGACCCAATGCACATTGATCAAGCAAGCCGGGGAGCCTTTGGATCCGGTTGGAAAGAGCCTTCGGGATGTGATGCAGGACAAGGCAGATGAATGGGTCCAGGAACTTCAGCCAATTTTTCGTTACTATTTAAGCCTGAATGAGTCCAATAAAATCGATCAGATTGTCCTTTACGGAGGTTATTCTGTGGTGCCGGGAATTGCAGAGTACTTCCAGGAAGTCTTCAATCGGCCGGCGCTGACGGTCAAGTCTCTTTCTGTCCTTGAATTCAATGCCAAGAGCCCAATCATCCCGCTGGCCTATCTGCTGAATGCAGCAGGCAGCTTGATTCAGGAATAGGGGGGAATAACATGGCTGAAATCAATTTTTTTGCGCCTTATATTTTGAAGGAACAAAAAAAGCAAAAAGTCAGGAACCGTATCAAGCTTGGACTGCTGGTTGTGGTATTGATCGCAGGAGGGATATCGGGTTTTCTATTCTTAGCGGACCAACAATTAAAAGCGGAGATCAGAGCAACTGAAAACTATCTGACCGCACCGGAAATTCAGGAAAAGATTGCAAAAATGGAGACAATGAAGCTGCGTATGGAAATGGGAGAAAAGTATCTTCAAGAGGTTCAGGATGCAGAGGCTCGAATTGCGGCAGTCGATAGCATTGATGTGAAGCTGATGGATACCCTGGCCTCCACCTTGCCAGCAGGCTGCACCTTTAACGAAATGACGCTGGATGTCAATACCCTTGCTTTAACGGGGACCGCAGTGACGAATCGAAATGTCGCTGAAATCGAATACAATCTGA
>CALMWJ010000266.1 GCA_937873525.1 uncultured Peptococcaceae bacterium
CCCAATCCCTGGGCAATGCAAAGCCGCAGCGTTTCAGCATCGTTCATGTGCGCGAGGATATGTATATCGCCGGCGGCGATACCCAGCTGTGATATGAAACGCATGGTTTCTCTCTTGGTCCCGGAGGATTCTTCCCGCATCAGAAAGGGGTTCTTCAGCAGCTCGGCTGCCGAGGTATGGCGTTGCAGATGCGCTTGAAAGACCGGGGTGTTCGGGGTGACGATGACCAGCTCGTCCGAAGCGATGGGCACGAAGGTACAGGGTGAATCGATTTTTGTGCCCGCGAAACCCAAGTCAAGATTTCCTGCTGAAACCTTTTGTATGATGTCAAGGCTGTCGGTACGCATAATTTCAAACTGCATGTCCGGTGACCGCTGATGAAACGCATCCAATACTTGGGGCAAAAGACACTGCGCCGGTACGGAGGATGTTCCGATCCGAAGCAGCCTCTTGCTGCTGCAGGACAATTCGTTGAACGCCTTCTGTTGGAGCGCAAGGATATCTTTTGCATAGACATAGAGCCGCTCGCCTTCCGGCGTGAGATGAAATGTCCTTGTCGTCCGCCGGATCAGTTCGATTTCCAGCTCCTGCTCCAGCGCCGCAATATGTGTGCTTACGGTGGATTGCGATAAATGAAGTTTTTCAGCAGACGATAAGAAGCCTTTATGTTCAGCAACGCTCACAAAGATCTCCAGCTGTCGTATATCCATGCAGAACTCCCCCTGTAAGAGACGTTGACATAAGCCGATATTTGATGACCTTTTCATTAACATACCAGAATATATCTAAAAAAACAATAAGTACATCGTATTTATCGATTATTTGTATTTCTAATACCGCACGATTTGCGTTATCCTCAAACAAGGATAATGCTTTGGCTAAAGGGGTGGAGATCCATGGATCAAACGAAACTTTTTTGCAAGGGCGGCGGCTGCACCGCCAAGCTGGGCGCAGGGATCTTAAGCCGTGTGCTGGAGCACCTTCCGCACGGGCCGGAAGATGCCAATCTTCTGGTCGGGTATGATAGCAAGGATGATGGGGCTGTTTACCGGTTGAATGCGGATCAGGCTTTGGTTCACACACTGGATTTTTTCCCGCCGATGATTGATGACCCTTATGCCTTCGGACAAATTGCTGCGGCAAATGCACTCAGCGATATTTATGCTATGGGCGGCGAAGTTAAAACAGCGCTCAATATTGTCTGCTTTCCTGAGACCATGGACTTGAATGTTCTCGGCGAAATTATGCGCGGCGGGGCAGAAAAAGTCATCGAAGCCGGGGGGATCATCGCAGGCGGCCATTCCATTGCAGATTCCGACGTAAAGTATGGCCTCTCGGTCACAGGCGTTGTGCGCCCCGATCAATATTATGCAAACAACACAGCGCAGCCTGGAGACCGTCTGATCCTGACCAAGCGTTTAGGCGTAGGCATCATCTGCACAGCGAACCGGGTCGGGGAAGCATCCCCGCAGGCCATGGAGGCAGCTGTCCAATCCATGACCACGCTCAACCGATATGCGGCACAATGCTGTAAAGCCTTTGATATCCATGCCTGCACCGATATCACAGGGTTTGGCTTTCTTGGGCATCTGCATGAGATGACGGACAGGAAGCGCTCCTGTCATATCCATGCAAAGCAGGTGCCGATTTTTGAAGAAGCCCTGGCGTATGCCGATGAATTCCTGCTCACGGCGGCCGGCCAGCGCAACCGTAACCATGCAGAAGGCTTTGCGCGCTTTGAGGGTGTTCCTTTTGCCATGGAAGAAGTTTTACTTGATCCGCAGACCTCCGGGGGCTTGCTGATTGCCTTGGCCCAGGCGGAGGCACCGCAGCTTGTGCAGCAGCTCAGGCAGATTGGTTTGCCTGCGGCAATCGTTGGGGAGATTGAGGAAACAGCCGATGTGGAAATACGAATAACAAATGATTGACATCAGGAGGAAGCCATCATGATTCAGGTGAATGCCATGGGAGATACTTGTCCAGTCCCTGTCGTCAAAACAAAAAATGCCATTCGGGACCTGAATGGCGCAGGTGTTGTGGAAACCCTGGTCGACAATGCCATTGCCGTACAGAACCTGACTAAAATGGCGAACCAAAAGGGCTACGGCGTCAAGTCGGAAAGGCTGGCCGAAAACCGCTTCAAGGTTATCATGACCATCGGTGAAGGTGCAGCGCCACCGGAACCAACACAAGACGAATGCTGTCTTATCTCGCCTCCCGGAACGCAGAAAAACACCGTGATTGTTATAGACGACGATCGGATGGGCGATGGCAGTGACGATTTGGGCAAGACCCTAATGAAGGGTTTCATCTACGCCTTAGGGCAGCTAGACACCTTGCCAAAAATGTTATTGTTTTATAATGGGGGTGTGGTCCTGGCCTGTGAGGGGTCCCCTTGCCTGGATGACTTAAATTCCTTGCAGGCACAAGGCGTGAATATCCTTGTCTGCGGCACTTGCCTCAACTTTTATGATCTTGCCGATAAGCTTCAGGTGGGCGAAGTCACCAATATGTATGTGATTGCCGAGACAATGACTCAGGCTGATCTGATCGTCAAGCCGTAAGACGATGCGAGAGAAGAGATTATCGCTGATCATTGCGTTTGATGCGACGACCCAGGCGATGGCGGCAGAAAAATACTGCATCGAGCATCAAATCCCAGGCCGGCTGATTCCGGTGCCCCGGGAAATTACCGCAGGCTGCGGCCTTGCCTGGAAGGCATCGCCGGGAGATAAGGCGTGTCTGATGGCGGCCTTGGATGCGGCAGGGATCCATTGGACGGCGATGCACGAGATCGAGGTTTGAGAATGATGAACTATCTGATTGGGATCGACATTGGCTCGACCTGTGCCAAAACGATCGTCATGGACGAGGACCGGAGGATCCTCCGCCGGTTGCTGCAGCCGACCGGATGGAGCAGCCTTGATACGGCCCAGGCCATCCAGACCCAGCTCTCTGCCGAACAGATCGATCTGCGTCGTGCGGCCGTTGTGGCCACAGGCTATGGCAGGGTATCGGTACCCTATGCGGACCAATGCGTCACGGAAATCACCTGCCATGCGAAAGGCACCTGCTATATCCATGGGCTGCAGAACTTGACCGTGATCGATATCGGCGGGCAGGATACCAAAATCATCCGGGTTGAAAAGGGCATGGTGGCAGATTTCCTGATGAATGACAAATGCTCTGCCGGAACCGGACGGTTTTTGGAAATCATGTCCAATACCCTGGCAGTGCGTCCGGAAGAGCTCTGCAGACTTGCCGCCCGCGGTGGCAATGCCTCGATCAGCTCCATGTGCACGGTATTTGCCGAATCGGAGGTCATCAGTCTGATTGGCCGCGGCGAACCGCGGGAAAACATCGCCTTTGCGGTGGTGGATTCCATCGTTCAGAAGGTCGCCTCACAAGCCGGACGAATGCAGATGGAGCAGGCTGGGGTCTGTCTTACTGGAGGTTTATGCGATTTCCCTTATCTGTGCGACTCGCTGGCCAAAGCGCTGCGGTGCCAGGTTCTGGCCAACCAGGACGGTCGGTACGCCGGTGCGATTGGCGCGGCGCTCAGCGCTGCAGCTTTTGTAAAAAGAGGTGATTAAAATGATCTATCTGGATAATGCGGCGACCACACTGCAAAAACCACAGCAGGTCATAGACGCAGTGGTTCAAGGAATGACCACCATGGGCAATGCCGCCCGCGGCGCCCACCAGGATGCCTTGCAGGCAGCCCGTACCGTCTATAATACGAGGGTCAAGCTGGCGAAGCTCTTCGGCTGCAAACGCGCCGACCATGTGATCTTCACTTCAAATTCCACAGAGGCCCTGAATATTGCGATCTTCGGCACCCTGGGTGCAGGAGACCATGTCATAACCACCGATTTGGAGCACAATTCTGTCCTCCGGCCTTTATATGCTTTGGAAGAGGAACATCATGCCGCACTGGGCTTTGTTCGAGCCAATGCGGCCGGCAGCGTGGACTATGGCGATTTTGAACGCCTGATTCGTCCGGAAACGCGGGCCATGGTCTGTACCCACGCATCCAACCTCACAGGCAACCGGCTGGATATTGAACGCATCGGCACGATGGCACGGCAGAATGGATTGTTGTTTATTGTGGATGCATCTCAGACCGCGGGCGCCATTCCCATCGACATGGAAACCATGAACATCGATATTCTGTGTTTCACAGGTCATAAAGGGCTCATGGGGCCGCAAGGAACCGGGGGTCTGTGCATTCGGGAGGGCGTTCAGATCCGCCCCTGGAAACGCGGCGGGTCCGGTGTCCACTCCTATGACAGACGACAGCCCAATGAATATCCGACAAGGCTGGAAGCCGGTACGCTGAACAGCCATGGCATCGCCGGGCTTTCCGC
>CALMWJ010000267.1 GCA_937873525.1 uncultured Peptococcaceae bacterium
ACCATAAAGAAGCCATTTTAAGCATTATCAAGCGTCATCCCATGAATCAGTTCGAGATCGAAGGCTTTCTGAAATCCAGAGGCTGCGGAGACCCTGCTGCCATTCTGGATGAATTGAGGAAAGACAGCCGGGTCGTTCCAATCGTGTATAAAGGCTTTGAAACCTTCAGGCTGCGCTAGAAGATGGGATTCATCCCTTCGGAAGGGAGGACATTGGGTTGGAGGAAAGCGAAAAAACGGCGTTTCTTGCCATCATCGTCAACCTTGGAGTCTTCACCATCAAAATCGGGTCGGCGGCAATATCAGGCAGTTTAGCCCTGAAAGCGGAAGCGTTTCACAGCTTTGCGGATTTCATCGCGGTCCTGACTGCGTTTGCCGGCTTGAAAATCGCGAAACGAAAAACCAGGGCATTCCCCTATGGACTGTATAAAATCGAAAATCTGATCGCTCTGTTCATGGCTCTGGTGATTTTCTATTCCGGTTATGAAATCATACTGGAGGTTATCCATAGTGAAACCACAGCTATAACCCATTCGGGAATAGCAGTCCTTGGCCTGTTGTGCGCCATGATGTTGACATTATGGTTTTTCAGGTATGAAAAGAGAGTCGGGGAAAGGATCGGGTCGCCGATCCTTCTGGCGGATGCAGCCCATGCCTGGACCCATTTATTGAATTACGTCATTGTTCTTATCGCTGTCATTTCCAGCACGGTGGGCTTCCCTCTGGATAAGATAGCCGCGCTGATCATGGTCGGTTTCATTGCCAGGAACGGTTTCCAGATTCTGAAGGATGGGGCCAAGGTGCTTTTGGATGCCTCCGTGGACTACGAGACCCTTCGAAAAGCAGAAAAAATAATCCGGGATTCTCCTCAGGTCATGGAATTGAAATCCTTGAAAGGCCGCAATTCCGGTCGCTTTATATTTATTGAAGCAGAGGTTGCTCTAAGAACTCATGATTTAGACAAAGCCTTTGCTATTTCCGGGAAAATTGAAAAGCAGATCAAAGACGAAATCGAACATATTGACCAGGTCCGGGTTTATTACGAACCAATGGAAAGGCTGGCAACCATCTATGCATTGCCGCTGGATGAAACCCGGGATGCCGTTAGCGCCCACTTCGGAGAAGCGGATGGTTTTCTGATTGCCACCGTGCCGTCGGGAGAGAAGACGCCGAGCAAGGTGGAGATCCTGAAAAACCCTCATTCCAAAGCTGAAAAAGGCAAGGGGATCCTGGCCGCAGAATTTCTGGCGGAGCATCGGGTCAACACGGTCATGCTGAAACAAGGCTTTGAAAGCAAAGGACCCTCCTATGTTTTTTCAGACGCGAATATGGAGATCCTGCTCACAGACGCCAAGACGCCCCGGCAAGCCTTTGCAGAACTGGGAATCATGTTGGATCGAGTTCCAGAGCAGTCGCACGAACCTGGGCAGACGGAAGGGCTAAAGACCTGAGCGCTAAATAATGACCTGAAAATCATCCCAAAGGGGCAAAAAGTTATTGACATATGCCCGAAATGGTGTACAATGAAGATGTAAATGACATATGTCAATAACTAAAGGGGGTGATCCAATGCCAGGAAGAGATGGAACCGGTCCTGTCGGGGCAGGTCGTGGAAGTGGCCTCAGCCGACGTGCCGGAATCGTACCGGGAAGAGGTAGAATGGGAGGTCCGGCAGCTGCCGGGCCGGAAGGTTTTTGCATTTGCCCGCAATGCGGTGCCCGAGTAGAGCACCAGCGCGGCATTCCCTGCACTTCGGTCAAATGTCCGCAATGTGGATCTGCAATGACACGAAGCGATGGTTGAAAGGAGAATGGATATGCCAGGAAGAGACGGAACAGGACCTATGGGTCAAGGCCCGATGACAGGAAGGGGTTTCGGCGTATGCGCCGGCAGCCTTCCGGGTGTTTATGGTTCAGGCTATGGCCGCGGCTTTGGACGGGGCGCCGGCTGCGGCAGAGGATTGGGTTGCGGCAGAGGGAGAGGCTTCGGTTATCCTGGAGCAGCCCAGGCTTATGGCCTGACCGATGAAGAAATACTGAACGAAGAAAAAGAATTCTTGCAAAGAAGGCTGGATGCGGTCGGCAAACAGCTTGCCGGACTGAAAAAAGACGAAACGTAAAAAAAAAACGGAGGGCGCGTCCCTCCGTTTTTTCTATGGAAAAACAGGGCGGCTTCCATGGCCAATGGCCTGAAGCAGGCCATGCTTGCCAAGCGGCGGCATCTTTCACAGACCAACATGTTGACATAAGCCCATAACCGTAATAAAATCACAATAGCAAATGCGTTTCATTCGCAATAAAATTCCGAAAGGCGGTTTCTCCATGGTTACAACACGAGGGTTAAGATGGATGTTTGGTTTAGGGCTCATCGGCAGCCTTTTTCTTTTTTCGGGCTGCGGCAGTCCGCCGGCAACCGATGCAGAGGCTTCAAAGATGATGGTGGCAGTGACCATACCGCCCCAAAGAGCATTCGTGGAAGCGGTGTGCGGGGATTTGGCAGAGGTGATCGTTCTTGTGCCGCCCGGCAACAGTCCGGGCAATTATGAGCCGACCCCGCTGGAAATGGCAAGCTTCAGCAAGGCAGACGTTTATTTTACGATCGGCGTACCAACGGAGAAAGCGAATATTTTGCCCAAGGCAGGCGATGTGAACATCGTTGACCTAGCGGCCGAAGTATCGAAGGTCTATCCGGACCTGGAATTCAGTCCCGGAAACAGGGACCCGCACATATGGCTTTCACCCAAACGGGTGAACGTGATGATCGATGCCATCGAATCCGCCATGAGCACCTTGGATCCGAAGAATGCGGTGACGTTCAGTCAGAACGCCGATCAGTTCATCCGCCAGCTGAAGGCCGCCGATGAACACATCCAAGGTGAGCTTCAAGGTGCCAAGAGGAGCACCTTCATCGCATTCCATCCATCCTGCGGATACTTTGCCAATGAGTACGGCCTCGATATGCTTTCCCTTGAAGAGGATGGTAAAGAGGCGACACCGCAGCATCTGCAGGATATGATCGACCGTGCCAAGCAGGAAGGAATCAAAGTGGTTTTTTCTCAGGCAGAGATCGACAGCAAGCAGCCGGATGTTTTTGCCGAAGAGATTGGAGGAAAGAAAATCATGCTGGAACCGTTATCCTCCGATTATATTGCAAACCTTGAGGCCATGGGCCAAGCCATTGGCGAGGCCTTGCGATGAGCCGGGAAAGCATTGGGAAGGCCCGCGCCCAGGCCGTTCGGATCCGGGACCTGTCCGTTGTTTTCGGACAAAGGCCGGTTCTGGAAGACATAGGGCTGGAGGTCGCCGAAGGGGATTATCTTGGGATCATTGGTCCCAACGGAGGCGGCAAATCGACTCTGTTGAAGGCGATCCTGGGTCTGATTGAGCCGGCTTCCGGAACGGTGGCGGTCTTTGGGGAGGCGCCGAAGAAAAACAAAGGCGTGATCGGCTATGTTCCCCAATTCGCTTATATGGATCGCCATTTTCCAATCACTCTGCGGGAGGTTGTGTTGACCGGACGGCTCAAACAGGGCATGGCACCTTTCTTCAGGTTTAGCCGGGAGGATAAGGAAATCGTCGGTAACCTTCTGGAAAAGGTGGGCCTCGCCGAGCTTGCGGACCGGCAGATTTACCAGCTTTCAGGCGGTGAATTTCAGAAAATGCTGATTGCCAGGGCTTTGGCGGTCCATCCCAGGCTATTGCTGCTGGATGAGCCGACGGCCAGCGTGGATGCCGCTTCCCGTGACCAGATTTTCAGCTTGCTGGCGGAGCTGAATCAAAGCATGACGATCATCCTGGTGACCCATGATCTCCTTGCGGTCTCATCGGAGGTCCGCAGCCTGGCCTGTTTGAACGGGCGCCTGGTTTATCATGGAGAGCCGGAGCTGAACGAACGGATCGTCAACAGCCTATATGGATGTCCGGTGGACCTGGTTGCCCATGGGGTGCCCCACAGGGTTCTGAAAACCCATGGCGAAGGAGGAAGCCAATGATCAAAGCGATGCTTGAATATCAGTTCCTTCAGAATGCTTTTTGGGCGGGGATACTTGCCAGCATCGTTTGCGGTGTGATCGGGGTGATCATTGTCGAAAAGAAGCTGGTCATGATGAGCGGCGGGATCGCCCATACCTCCTATGGCGGGGTCGGATTTGGTTATTGGACAGGGATCGAGCCGGTCTTGGGCGCCTTGGTCTTTTCTGTTGCGGCGGCCTTGGGGATCGGATATATCAAACGCAAGGGCGGGACCCGGTCGGATGTGGTCATCAGCTTATTGTGGTCCCTGGGAATGGCCCTGGGCATCCTTTTTATCGCACTGATGCCGGGATACCCTCCGGATATCAGTTCTTATCTTTTCGGAAGCATCCTTTCAGTCACCCAAACCGATCTTTATATGATGACCGGTGAGACCTTGATCGTCGTCCTGGCGGTCGCGGCATTTTACAATCACTGGAAAGCGTATCTTTTTGATGAAGAATTCGCCTCAGTCATCGGCATCAGAACCGCATTTCTTGAATATTTTCTGCTGATTCTGATTGCCATGACCGTGGTGGTTCTGATTCGGGTGGTAGGCATCATCCTGGTGCTCGCTTTATTGACTTCACCGGCGGCGACCGCCGCAATTTTTACGGCGAACCTGAAAAAAAGAATGATCTATTCTGTTCTGATCGGAAACGTTTTCTGTTTTGCAGGCTTATGGATCTCCTATAGGATGAACATCGCCTCAGGGGCATCCATCGTGGTGATCTCTGTGCTTTCCTACCTGACGGCCTATTTGGTCCATGGCAGGACCGGGAAGATAAAAACATCATCCGGCAGTCACGGTATTCGACTTTGAGGGGAGGCATGATGGATGGATAAAAGTTCAGGTATAGCCAATGATATCGGCCGGAGCGGACTGAAACGGACGAAGCATAGAACCGTCATTCTGGAAATTTTGGAAAAGAGCGACCAGCCCATGACCGCGGAACAGATCTTTCTGAAAATGGGGCAGGAGGGCATTGCGGTGAGCCTGTCAACCGTGTACCGAGCGGTGGAAAGCTTAGCCCAAAAGAAGCTTGTTACCGCACTGGAAATCAGCGGCAGCAATAAGACACTTTTTGAATATAACCGAAAAATCCACCGCCATTACCTGGTTTGCCTTGGCTGCAGAAAGATCCGGGCGATTGCCCATTGTCCGCTGAAGGATTATGAGGAAGACCTGGCTGCCGAAACCGATTATTTAATTTCGGGCCATAAACTGGTCATCTATGGATATTGTCCTGATTGTCGGAAGAACGCGGCGATGACGCCAAAGGAATGGAGTTGATCGAATGGCAAGACCGACGAAATGGCGCAAAGTTGAAAATATACCCAGCATCACGCATTTTGTGCCCTCGGATACGGAGGGATATGAGGATGGCGGTAATGTTCTGAAGCTGGAGGAGCTGGAGGCAGTCCGGCTGAAGGACTTGCTCGGGCTCGAACAGGAGGAGTGCGCGGAGAAGATGGAAGTCTCCCGGCCCACCTTTCAGAGGATCCTGATAGCGGCGCGCGAAAAAATTGCGGACAGCCTGGTCCATGGCAAGAGCATCCATATCGAGGGAGGGCATTTCACGCGGAATCTATGCAGGGTGAAGTGCCTTAGCTGCGGCAAAGAATGGACGGAGCGTTTGGAAGATTTTGAAGCTGGGGCCAAGGGAGATGCCTTATGCTCCGGCTGCGGCTCCCCGAAAATCGCCTGCGGAAAACCGTGCAAAGGCAAGTATTGTAAAAGGGGCTTCAGGCAGCAGGGGTAGGATCCGGAAGGAATTTGCCCTGTCCCCCTTGTGCGAGTGCCGCAGGAGAAGGGACGGGGACTTTTTGCGTGGCCCGCAAAAAGTCCCCGTCCCCCAAAAGACCCCCGAAATCCTTAAAACAAGGCAAAAACGATCCCCAAAAAACCGGCTCCGATAATAATATAAATTGGATCTGAGCGGCGTTTGCCCAGAAGGAACATCCCGAAAATAAAAGTCGCCGCCGCTGGAATATCGAGGGAGGCAATGTTCTTAATGGCAAAGGCCTCGATCTCCACGTGATAAAGCGCAGCGATCAGGATGCCCAAGCCGGATGTTGCAATCAGCGATACGGTAGCAGGACGCAAGCCTGCCAGAAGCCCCTGCATAACCCAAATATTCTTATACTTATTGTAGAAATAGGCAATGATCAGAACGACCATGAAGGAAGGGACGACGCAGCCCAGGGTTGCCGTGATGGCGCCCGGCAAGCCCAGAACCCTCATGCCAACAAAGGTTGCGGTGTTGATCGCTACAGGCCCCGGCGTCATTTGGGATATGGCGAGAATGTCCATAAATTCCTGAAGCGTCAGCCAATGATGGACGCTGACCACTTGCTTCTGAATGATGGGAAGCGCCGCATAACCGCCGCCGAAGCTAAAAAGGCCGATTTGGGCGAAGCTCCAGAAGAGCTGGAGATACAGCATCATGACCGCACCCCCTTGAATTTCCGATTCGCATAATAAGCCCGCAAAAGGCCAAGCAATCCGCTGCCGAAAATCACCAGGCGGACATCCGCCCCGAAAAACAAGGAGGAAATAAAAGAAAGCAAAAGGATGGCAATGGCAAAAAAGCTTTCTTCTGTTAAAATCTTTTTTGCCATTCGGACAACCATGTCCAGGATGACAGCGGCCACGCCGGCACTGGTGCCTTTCATAAAGGCGCTGATATAGAAATTTTCTTTAAATTGGATATAGAAAAATGAAATGGTCGACAGCAGGATCAGCGGCGGCAGAATGGTGCCGAATACAGCCACCAAAGCCCCCGGATATCCGAGGAGACGATACCCTGTCAGGATGGAAGCGTTGATGGCGACAGCACCGGGTGCGGATTGCGCCAGCGCAGTCAGGTCCAGCATTTCCTCCTCCTGAAGCCATTTCCGATCCTCAACGAAATTTCGGCGCATCATCGAAATGATGACATAGCCGCCGCCGAAAGTGAAGGCGCTCAACCGAAAGGTGGCAGTAAAAAGCTGCGTAAGACTCATAGATTTGTGCATAAACGAATGACTTCCTTCCAAAAGATTTGACCGGAACCACGTGCAGGGAATAAATTAAGTATAATGCCCAGACATGTATAAGTATAATATGATAATCAGATAAAAAAGATAGCCTTTAGGCTATCTTTTTTATCTGAAGACGGCACATCATCATCCTACATCGAAATGGACTCGGCATTTTGATAGATTTCGCTGACTTCTTGCTTAGACAGCAGCTTCACAGAAGCGTAGGCGATGAGAATGATTCCCGGGATGTCCACCAGGAGCCGAGTCAAGGCAAAACGATATCCCAGAGCGGCGTATTCGAACAACAGCATGGGAATCTTCGTGGTGGACCAGGCTCCGATAAAAATCAGGATGTTGCTGAATTTGACCCCTTTTTTCATGAAGACGCCGGCCACCGGAAAGGCGCCATACAGAGGCCCGGCCGCCGCCGATCCGATGAAAAAGGCCAGAAGGATCCCTCTCAGTCCGGATCCTTCCCCCATATATTTGATCATGGTTTCTCTCGGGACCCAGACATCCAGCAAGCCCAAAAGGATGAATACCGGAGGAATCACCAGCAACATTTCTTTTAACGAGAAGGCTGCAATGCCGAACGCTTCTTTCCCAAGTTCCCGGTTCATCAGGGAGAGGATCAGAAGCGCTCCCAGAACGGCCAGAAAAACCCGGTAACGTTTTAGGAGGTTTCTCATAGGGACCCCACCACCTTTCCAATCACGAAGGCCACGACAAAGGAAAAGAGAAAGGCCAGCCCATTGCGCAAGAAGGTGAGCTTCTTTCCGAAATATTTGATCTCTACCGGCATGGTGACCACACCCACCATCATCAAAGTTGAAACAAACGCCCCGATCTGCATAAAACCGGCACCGCCTTGAAGAAGCATCGCCGCGGTAGGGAAAGCCACAAAGCCCGGGATCAGCGTGATCGAACCGACCAGGGCGGCCAAAAGAACCCCCATCCAGCCGGAGTCGGCGCCAATGATTTTGGAAATGGCCTCCGGGTCAAGGATTGCCAGAAGCGCGCCCACCAAGAGGATGACCACAAGAAATTCCGGCATGATGTTTTCGAAGGCTTTCCAGGCTTTTCTCAGAGACTGCCTGGTTTTTTTCTTGTCTTTCATTAAGGAGAGCGCTAGAAACAGTATGGTGATGCCATATAGTATATAGGTGCTCATCATGGACCTCCCATCGCTTGAATCGAAAAATGAATTGAAGGCTTCATCAGCCCGAGGGACTGCGGAAAACCTCGGTCTTATCGGCTGAATCCAGCCAGAAGATCGCCAAGGGCCTTCAGGTTCTCGCCGTTTAACGAATAGTGCACCCAGGCCCCATCTCTGCGTCCGCAAACCAGACCGCAATCGGTCAGGATCTTCATATGGTAGGACAGGGTTGGCTGGGTGATCTGAAAATTTTCCAGAATCTTGCAGGCACAAAGCTCGCCAGACCTGAGCATGTCAACGATGGCAAGCCGTGTCTCGTCCGATAAGGCTTTGAATTGGCGGGCTTCTTCGCTGAATTTGGATTCCATGGAAACTCCTCCTTTTTTAACACGCAGGGGCTGCATCGAAGACCGAAGCCTTTATTCGAAATATACCTACGGCATAGAGATTTGTCAATATGAAAATCACTGTGCTAGGATACAGACATAGGAAAGCGCTGCAATCAATCAGATAAAGCGCTGAAAAATTCTGCCTGGACGGCATGCAGGGGGATGTCTATGAAAATCCTGGTGAGCGCCTGCCTTTTAGGGCTTGACTGCCGTTATTCCGCAACCGGCCATGAAGATCCGCGCGTGATGGCATTAATAGAAAAACATGACGTGGTCCCTGCTTGTCCGGAACAATTGGGCGGCCTGCCAACGCCTCGTTCTCCCGCGGAACGATTGGACGGACGGGTTATGAACCGAAAAGGCATGGATGTGACCGCTGAATTTATCAAAGGCGCGGAGGAAACCTTGAAGCTGGCCCGCCTTTTCCGCTGTGACGCGGCGATCCTTAAAAGCCGAAGCCCTTCCTGCGGGTTCGGTTCCATTTATGACGGGACCTTTACAGGCCGACTGACCGAGGGCAGCGGAATCACCGCAGAACGCCTTTGCCAGGCGGGGCTGCGGGTGTTCGCCGAAGACCAATGGGAACAATGGGTGGATTACGAAGGCGGAATGACCGACGGGCAATGCAAATAAGATGGCAAGAGGCACTGCGTATGGAAGAAAACCTTCTCAATGAATTGTTCGGGTTGGCCGATGAGGACTACCGCAGGTTTTCGGCGGCTTTGCTGCCGGATGCGGAACCCTTGATCGGCGTGCGGCTGCCGGTACTGCGAAGGATCGCCCGCCGGATCGCCGGGCAAGACTGGCGTCGATTCATGGCGCGAACGGATTGCCATTATTTTGAAGAGCGCATGCTTCAGGCGATGGTCCTGGGTTATGCGAAAGCCGACGCCGATGAGCTTTTGGCGCATATTTCGGCTTTCGTTCCCCGCATTAGCAATTGGTCGGTGTGCGACAGTTTTTGTTCGGGTTTGAAGCTGGCTCGCCGGCATCGAGACTGCCTTTGGGATTTCCTGCAATCCTATCTATCGAGCTGCGAAGAATATGAAGTCCGATTCGGCGTCGTCATGCTGCTGGATTATTATATCGACGAAGCATACATCGACCGGGTTTTGCAGAAATTGGATCAGATCCGCCACGAAGCCTACTATGCCCAAATGGCTGTCGCCTGGGCTCTATCCGTCTGCTATATCCGGTTTCCGGAGCGGACCCTGGCGTATCTCAAGGTATCCGGGCTGGATGATTTTACGTACCGCAAAGCTTTGCAGAAAATCATTGAATCCCATCGGGTTGAGCGTCGGGAAAAAGAAATGATCCGAAGTCTTAAACGCAGACGGGTCCAGAGTCAGGATTGAAGCTTCGTCCAGACCAAAAGAAAACGCCGCAGGCCTGTAGAACAGGGCGATGCGGCGTTTGGTGTTCCGGACGTGATTTATTTACCCTTCAACGATTCGATTTCTTCTTCGACTTCTTCAGCGCCCTCGGCATAGAATTCTTCTTCGTCCGGCGCCAGTTCCTTCAGCAGGCGAAGGAATTCGCCGGCATGGACTTTTTCTTCATCGGCAATGTCTTTCAAGACCTCGATTGCCAGGGGATGATCGATGGATTCCGCCAGCTGCATATACATTTGGATGGCTTCATACTCTGCGGCGACCATAAATCGGATTGCGCGGACCAGTTCTTCGTGAGAAAGCTTGCGGTCTTTGGCGAGACCGGAAAACGGATGACCGAAATCTGGCATATCAACACCTCCCTTTTATGCGGTATAATTGAGTAAATACTCTGATAATATACTAGCCTATTGGAGGCGCGAAGTCAAACAAGATGGACAGGCACTGGATGAACCTTAGAAGAGGAGGCGGCCGGGATGATCGTCGGAACGATGCAAATCAAGCTTTATGCGCCCTGGATCCATTCCCTTAAAGAAAAGCGGATGGAAATCAAATCCCTGATCGCAAGAACCGAGAATAAATTCAAGGTGGCGATTGCCGAAGTGGATGCCCAGGACGTTCACCAGACCATGGTGCTGGGCATCGCCTGTGTGACCCAGGACACAGCCATGGCAGACCGTGTCTTGGATAAAGTGATCGATTACATCGAACAGAGCACCGAGGCGGAAATCGTTGATGTGTTCCGGGAGGTGCGCTGAGTCGCTGACTAGGTGGAGGGACCGCCTGCCACGCAAAGAAAAGATGACAGGTCAAGGGAATATGAATATAATAATATTAAGAGATATTTGAATGAATCACGGGGTCGGCGCCCTGTAGTTCTTTTTTAAAGGCGTCGAATCCCAGGCATTTCGCCGAAAGGCTGAAAAGTGACAGGGGATTGGAGTGAAGCTTGTGCCGGATGCGTTGGATTTCAAAAAAGCCTATAGAGACCTCTATTGGCCCAGCCTCGAACCGTCGGAAATCCTGGTCCCGGCCATGACCTTTGTCATGACGGACGGCCGCGGCGATCCCAATGCGGAGGGAGGGGCCTATCAGCAAGCGGTGGAATTGCTCTATGCCCTTGCCTATGCCATCAAAATGAGCCCTAAACATCGCCAGGCGCCGGACGGATATTACGACTATGTGGTTCCGCCCCTGGAAGGCTTGTGGTGGAAGGAAGACCCCGCGGACTTCGATTTTTCAAACAAAGAAAAATTCTGCTGGACGATGATGATCCGGCAGCCTGAATTTGTTACCCCGGTGGTATTCGAAAAGGCCTGTGCCGAGGTGAAGAAGAAAAAGCCCGCATTGGATATGGACAAGGTCAGGCTGCAGGTCTTTGAAGAAGGCCTCTGCGTGCAGGCCATGCATATCGGACCCTATGCGACGGAAGACGCCACCTTGAAGAAAATCGAAACCTTTATCCGAAACCACGGATTGGTCGATGATATTTCAGCCGTGACGACGGGCGGGACGGTTCGCAGGCATCATGAGATTTATCTGGGGGATCCCCGCAAAACAGCACCGGAAAAGCTTAGAACGGTATTGCGCCATCCGGTGAGAAGGGCATGACCAGAAGAAGCCTGTTCACATCAAGGCAGGAGGGTTTGGATGATCGATCTTGGAACGCTGAAAAAAGACAAATCCAATCTGGAAGAAATGTCTGAAGACCTCGCGGAAGAGGATCTGGGCCAACTGGTGGCCTTGCTGGATTCCAAAGAGGATGATGTACGGTACCCGGCTTTCCTGCTTTTACAGAAACGCAGCGAGATCAAGCCGGATGTCTATCCATATTGGGTTGCGCTGGTCCGGAAAATGGATGACGCCAATTCTTATCAGCGAAGCATCGGCTGTATGCTGATCGCTGAAAATGTCCGATGGGACCAAGAAAACCGTTTCGGCGGAATCCTGAAAGCGTATCTGGCCCATTGCAATGATGAACGGTTCATCACCTCCAGGCAAACGATCCAGAGCATCCGCCGCTGGCTGCCGCTTCATCCGGAATATTTTCAGGAAGTGGCCGATATGTTGCAGAGTATCGACATCGGATCGTTCAAAGAAACTCAACGCAAGCTCATTTTTACGGATATCCTGGAGGTGTTCTTAGAGATCCACGCGATTCGCCCTATCCGGACGGTGTCAGATTATCTTTTGAGCGCCATGACCGGCGGCCTGGCAGACCGGAAAACCATACGGAGGATCGAAAAAGCATTGAAGTGCCAAGGGCCGGAAGCATAGCGCTGACCCGTACGATCCGCCGAAAAAACAAATCGGGAGGAGGGGGAATATGAAACAGGCAGCCAACGCGCTTTCCGTCAGCAGGATCCTTTTTCTGCTGGCCATTTTCTGGATCGACCATAATCGGGCGCTGTTCCTGACCTTCTACCTGTGTGCGGGACTGACGGATGTCCTGGATGGGTATGTTGCCCGGAAAACTCACAGCGTCAGTGAATTCGGCGCCAGGCTCGATTCCATTGCCGATTTGTGCCTTTTCGCCGTCGTTCTGTATTTTATGATCGGCTGGAGCGGAGAGGACATGGCACCTTATATTCCCTGGATCATCGCCGCGCTGGTCATGCGGATGATCAATCTGGGAATTGCTTATTGGAAATTCCGCAAGCTGATCTTCATCCATACATGGTTGAAGAAGCTGAATGGGCTGCTGGTTTTCTTGAGCCCCATTGTATACCTGAAAATGCAGAGCGTCGGATTTTTAACGCCAGTCTGTGCGGTCGCGATCCTCTCCGCTGCGGAAGAAACCATGATCCATTGGACGGCGAAACAGCTGAATCCAAACCGGCGGAGCATTTTTCACAATGAATGATTGAAGAACGGTCAAAATGAAAGAGAGGGTCCTGAAAAAAATGCAGGATCCTCTCTTGTATTTTAAATGAAACATGATAAACTAATAATTCAAGACAATGAAAAAATTAATACATATATAATAAAATAACATATTTGCGATCGTTTGTCAAGGGGCCTGATGGAGAAAGGAGACGCAGGGTCATGATGATGTGCAAGTCATTCCGGGCAACCTGCTGGATCGAAGAAGCGGCAGGGCTGCTGCAGCTGAATGCAAGGCTGCAATCCTATGGGTGGGTTTTAAGCCGTGAAGATGCGGCGGATATTCTGGAGAACCGGGACCGTATCCTGAAAAGCCATGGAAGGGTGGAGCTGGATCTGAGCGTCACCCAAAAGCTGATCGTCGGATTGGCGGCCTCGGCTTATGTCACACAGGAAGAGTTCCTAAGCACTTTGAATGATATTTATGAGACTTTTCATGATTTGAAAAATGCGTTGTCGGATTTCACCGGGGACGATGAACTGATCGAGGCGATCCTGATGTGTCTTGATGAGGATTGTGGCGGTTCTTCTGAACTCCTTTTGGGATTAGGCGCTGAAAAAATATACGGCTTGTTTAATACCAGAGAAGGCCGGCAGGCATCAAAGGGAGAGGGGGACGGTCCATGGATCACTTGCTTTTGAATAATCACTTTCCGAAACCTGGCGAGCCGGAGGGGGAGGGGGCCACAGAGATCGCCCTCTTGCTGGGGGAGCGAATCCGCAGCTACACCGGCGGCAATAGTTCATTGAAGGATGTTACCGCCGCCGATATTCTAAGCTCCATCGAATTCTGCCTGAAAGCCGGACGAAATCGAAAGCCTGGAACGGAAGTCTGCCGCCGGGCCTCCGCAGGAAGGAATCTGCGTGAAGATTTTACGGTTGGGCTGGAGCGGGTCAAGAAATGCTATGCGGACACGAAAAAATTGTATGTGAAAATCGCAACCCGGAAGCTGCCGGTTCCGCTGGACGCCTATCAGGATACTCTGGACCACGCAATGCCGGATTTCTTTAATTCATATGATCCGGATTATTTTGCCCAAGAGATTCCTTGCGCGATCGACTATCCTCTGGCTTTTGACGATATGTCGCTTCAGGGCATCTTTTACATTCGCCGGTATCTTGAAACACTGGAGCTGGAAACAGAATTCTGCCGTTGTTTTCCAATGGAGCAGGTTTTGGATTTTCTGAATGGATTTAAGAAAAAGCATGGATGGGAGGCCATGGATGCGCCGCTGAATTTGCTGGGCGTTCTCTTTGAACAGCAGTTCCTGTCGCTGCTTTGCGGGAAGGAATGCCCGGATCTTTGGATCGAGCCGTTCCAAATCAAGGTATTGAACAGATATTTGTCAGAAAAAGCGCCGGAGGATATCCATCGAATGATCGCCCGGGCAACCGCTGC
>CALMWJ010000268.1 GCA_937873525.1 uncultured Peptococcaceae bacterium
GGCAGGGCTAAAATCGAATGTTCCGGCAATGTGACGGCTGAAAACATCGCCAGCTTGCGGAATATCGGAGTGGATTATATCTCTTCCGGCGCTTTGACCCACTCTTCTCCCATCCTGGATTTTTCTTTAAAAAACCTGGTTATCGAATAATTTTTAAAAAATGTCGCCAAAATTTAAGGGCGCGGTCGATTCCGACCGCGCCCTTTGGTTTCAGCTGCCGCCTAAGCGGCCTTGTTCGATCATATCCTGTTTGAGATCCCAAAGCTTTTGGGAAAGATCGACGTAATAATTATGCGGATTTTCAAATCGTTTGACTTCATCCCACAGCAAGTCGATCTGGTGTTTGCAATATTCCTTGATTTCTTGGATGGCGGGGGTTTGATAAACCTTTTGCCCGTCTTTGAATATGGGCACCAAAAGCTCCTTGGCTGTAAAATCGGTCAGGATCTTGCGTTTCCAGTTTTCATCCGGATCAAAGATTTCCAGGGGCTGACTGCTGTCAACGGTTTCATCATGGACACAGATCAGATCAGCCACTGCTTTGCCGCTGGGATTCTCAAAGAGCCGATAGACTTTTTTAAAATGAGGATTGTTGATTTTCGTGACGTTTTCACTGATTTTGATCTTGGGAACCACCTTCCCCTGCGCATCCTCGATGGCACAGAGTTTATAAACCCCGCCGAAAACCGGATCGCTTTTGGCCGTGATCAGACGTTCGCCGACACCAAAGGCGTCGATGCAAGCCCCTTGGGCAATCAGATCGCCAATCAGGTGCTCATCCAGCGAGCTGGATACAAAGATCTTGCAGTCCGTCAAGCCAGCCTCGTCCAGGGCTTGACGGGCTTTGATCGAAAGATAGGCCATATCGCCGGAATCGATGCGGATGCCGCAGCGGGTAATGCCCTGGGGATGGAGCACTTCTTTGATGGCTCGAATGGCGTTGGGCACGCCGCTTTTCAGCACATTATAGGTGTCTACCAATAAAATCGCATTCTGAGGATACATCTTGCAGTAGTTTACAAAGGCTTCATACTCGTTTTCGAAGATCTGCACCCAGGAATGGGCCATAGTTCCGCTGGAGGGAATGCCGTGTTCTTTATCCGCCAAGACGCAGGAGGTGCCGGCACAGCCCGCAATATAGGCCGCTCTGGCGCCCAGCACAGCCGCCGAAGGACCATGGGCACGGCGGGCGCCGAATTCCACCACGGCTCTGCCCTTGGCCGCACGAACGATCCGGTTGGCTTTGGTGGCGATCAGGGATTGGTGATTGATGGTCAGCAGGATAAATGTTTCCAGGATCTGGGCCTCCGCCGCCGGGGCTCGTACCGTCAGGATCGGTTCGCCGGGAAACACCGGCGTCCCTTCCGGCACCGCATACACATCGCCGGTAAACCTGAAACCGGCCATATAATCCAGATACTCATCCGAAAAGGCTTTCTTGGAGCGTAGAAATTCAATATCCTCCGGGGAAAATTTCAGGTTCTCAATGTAATCGACCACCTGTTCCAAGCCGGCCGCAATGGCAAAGCCACCGCCGTCCGGTACCCTGCGAAAAAATACGTCAAAATAGGTGATCGTCTTGGAAAGACCCGTCTTATAATACCCGTTGCACATGGTCAGCTCATAGAAATCCGTCAGCAAGCTGAAGCGCTGCTCATCCATCCGGCCCATCTCCTCATCGCTTAGCCAGTGTGCCCTTTTGCCGGCGCCACGGACTGTGTTTTATGTTCTTCTTTTTCGGCCGCCTTCCGGCCGGGCAAACCCCTTATGGTTCGGTCCGAAATATCGGGAAACTGAACGCATATCCCTACTATAGCGCACTTTTCTCCGCTTTTAAACATTTTTAGCAGCGAAGAATCAAGCAGCTTCTACGATTATCAGGTCAAGGTCAACAGGCTGGCAGCCATAATGATCATGCCGGCGACCATTCCATAAATCGCCAGGTGGTGCTCGCCATATTCTTCAGCGGTCGGCAGCAGTTCATCGAGCGAAATGAACACCATGATTCCGGCGATGGCCGCATACAGCAATCCGAAGAGGGTATCATTCAGGATCGGCAGCAGGAGGAAGTAGGCGATGAGGGCGCCGACAGGCTCAGCCATACCGGACAACAGAGACCAAAGAAAAGCCTTTTTGCGACTTCCCGTGGCGCAATAAACCGGAATGGAAACCGATATGCCTTCAGGAATGTTATGGATCGCGATGGCAAAGGCGATCACGGCACCCAAAGAGGGGGATTGGATCGACGCAACAAAGGTTGCCATGCCTTCAGGGAAGTTATGGATGGCAATGATCAGCGCGGTCATAAACCCTGTCCGAAGGAGGCTGGGCTTGTTTTTCAAATCGCAGAAATCCTTCATATCCTCGATCGTATGGGCTTCATGAGGGTTCTCAAAGGAAGGGACCAGCTTGTCGATGATGGCGATCAGCAGCATGCCGCCAAAAAAAGCCAGCACATTAACCAAACCGCCGGTCCGTGAGCCAAGGGATTCGGTCAGCAGCCTTTGTGATTCAGCAAATAACTCCACAAACGAAACATAAACCATTACCCCGGCAGACAGCCCTAACCCCAAAGACAAGACTTTTCCATCGATTTTCTTGAAAAGGAAAACGCTCAGTCCGCCAATACCGGTGGATAATCCGGCAAACAGCGTGAGTCCGATGGCTGCCCAGAGGTTGGCACTGCTCATTGTGATCCACTCCCATTCAATACGGTATAATTGAATTGTAATACATACAAACGATGATAGGCAAGCACTTATATTTACCGCCTGATGATCGATCGATCCAATCCCGACCAGCCTTACGTCGGTGATTTCAACATGCTGATGAACGTGAAATAACTGAACTGCTTAAAACTCCCGAAAAAGGCAGCCGCTCTCTCGGAAGTTTTTCTTTTAAAAATAGAGACTGTCTCCAATGAATTCCCGAAGAATCGAATTAAATGGCACTTTTGAGATATCCATCGGCTTGCAGAAGGTCAGCAGATTCAGCAACCGTTCCTTGACCGGTTCGTATTTGCTGCCCTTAGGTATCTTGCTTAAAGAGGCTTCCGCAAAAGGACGCAGCGCATTCAGCTCGTACAGCAGACTGGAATCGAACATCACGTCGGCTTCTTCCTGGAATTTGAAGACGTTGTTGAATTCCCCCAGCCGGACGCTGGCCCAGCGGTCCAGCGTATCCTCCGGCGGCGTGCCTCGGAAGCGATCCCCCCGCACCAGCCGGCGAAGCAGCCGGATCTCACTGGAAGGGATCCGGTTGACCAAATCGATGTTGATTTGATACAAGGCGTTGATGTAAATCTTAAACATGGCATTTCGGTGGATGTCCGGCAATAGTCCTGGATTCAAAGCATGGATCCCCTCGATCACCAGAATTTCATGGGGTCCCACCTGGGTCGTTCTTGTCTTCGTCAAACGGCGGCCGGTGGCAAAATCAAAGATTGGGGTTTCAATCTTTTGTCCTTCCGCCAGCTGCCGCACTTGATCTTGAAAATAGGGCAGATCCAACGCATCCAGGGATTCAAAATCATAATTGCCGTCTTTGTCCTTGGGTGTGTCCTCCCGATTCAGAAAATAATCATCCATCGACAGAGGCACGGGTTTCATCCCATTGACTCGGAGTTGCGTGGAGATCCGCTGGGCAAAGGACGTTTTGCCGGCGGAGGAAGGACCGGAAATCAGCAGGACCCGAAGCGCGCGATGCTCCTGAAGGATCCGATCCGCAATATCAGCCAGTTCCTTTTCATGCAGTGCTTCCGATAAGGTCAGCAGCTTCAGGGTCTCACCGGCTTGTATGGTTTGATTCACGTCGCCAATCACTTCAATATCCACGTTGCGCAGCCAATTCTGGGTTTTCTCGTAAGTGGCGGACAGCTTGTCCGGAGGGATCAAGGGTTTCGTGCCGCCAGCCCCCACATCGCCGAAATCCACGATGAAGCCGGTGGAATAAGGAATGATGCTGTAGGGAACAAGGTCGGTCCATAGGGTTTCGCAGGGATAGACCATCCGCACGTCGGCATGGTCGACCCGGTAATGATAGTACCCATTTTCCCACCCGATAAATTCTATTAGGGGCTTGCTCTTCAGCCATTCATCCAGTCTTTGTTCCACAAGCTTGACCTCCCGGACCGATAAGACCGAATCGTCGAGCCTGCAGAAGACGCCTTCCTGGATCGAATAGGCGGTTTTGAAAGCTTCGCCGGGAAAAATCTCCGGAATCAGTTTGATCAGGCCGAGCTTAAGGGTCTGCCGGCTTTTATGCAGATGGGTTTCGATCATCAGACACGCCTCCCCCTATGCGCCGTTGTCCCGGCTATTTTGCGAAAATGATATACTGCATGGCCGTCCGGGCTCCATGATGGTTGAATTGTTCCTGAATTTTGCCGGCAAGGGCCTTCATCGCTTCGTAATCGACAGCTTCCTGGCAGGCCTCGATTTTATGGCGGGCCTTTTCGACGCGTTCCTCGATGGCCGCGTTTTTCGACGGAATATCTTCAGTGTCTTCAAATACATCCACAATGTCAAGGCCGGCAGCCGTCACAAAATCAGAAATCTCCCGCCGGGAGTAGGTCCGATGATGATAAGCACCCTTATACGTATCCACCAGGCAATCCAATTGGTGGATCAGTGCGTGGGTCAGGGAAGCGCCTTCCTGCCCATCCGCTGGCATTTCGCTGATCAGGATCAATCCATCCTCTTTTTTGATTCGTTTCATTTCCTTCAGCAAGGAAGGAATTTCCGGGATATGATGCAGTGAGTTCGACAGACACACCAAGTCAAAAGCGCCATCCGGAAAATTTGTCGCGCAGCCATCCATGACCTGGAAACGAATCCGGGGGTCATCCGCAAATTTCTTCTGCGCTTTCTCAAATCCGGCATCGGTGATGTCAATGCCAATGATTTCATCATAACGGAGAAGCTGCTTGCTCAACCGGCCGATAAAGGCTCCGTCCCGGGTGGCCACGTCCAATACACTTCCAGCTTCTACCTTCGATAATTTCTCGTTCAATTTTGCCATTGTATTTCCTCCTCATCATGATGGTTTGGTTTACCGAGTCATGGGTCCTGTCGGGCTCTCGCAAGCCCTAACCGACCCGCTTTACGGCTTTGATAACGGCGAAAACGCCCACACCGGTCCCTTTTTTGATCTCTTGAGGCCGGTTTTCCAGCGTGAACACGGTCTGACGCCGATCCTCGATCTTGAATCCGGACCTCAGAAGCTGGTCTTCGATGTCCGCTGCCGAGTGGAACGTTGCGTCGCGATAAAAAAGACTGGTGGCCTTTTTCTCCTCGTAGACCGCTCCCAAGGGCGAGGCCTTGTCGATAAAAGCAATAATGAAACAACCGTTTCGGTCCAGGATGCGATGAACTTCAAGGAAGGCAGCGGCCATGTCTTTTAGAAAACAATCCACCGTGACCATCAAGGCAAATCGGCAGGCACCATCCGGCAGGGGCAAAGCTTCCGCAAAAGCTTCGATGATCCGGATCCCTCGGGCTCTGGCCCTGTCGGCCATGTTGGCGGAAGGCTCGATGCCAAGAGGAATCCCTAATCGGGCGGCAAACAGCCCTGTGCCGGCGCCAATCTCGATGCCTTCCCCGGATAAGGGAAGCAGCTGTCGGATGGCCTCCGCCTCAGCCTCAAATAAATGAATATTTTCAGTGAACCATTCATCGTATTGGTCCGCATGATCATCAAACACGCGATGGTTTGTCATGGATTCTGTTTCTCCTTTTTCGCTGGCGGGGCTGCCCTGGGGTCAACGTTTTCATTTTATGCCTCTTGACCTGTGATTTCAAGCCTTTCGGCTCGTATCCATCCGAACTTCGCAATAATTCGGCCCATCGTTTAAAAAGAAGGGCTGCTTCTGCAGCCCTTCCCAGCCGAAGGTATGAGCGCGATAGGATCATAAATCCCTATTTTACGGTCACCGAATCGCTGGTCTGCCCAACCGGTGTATAAACCACTCCGCCGATGATCACCCGATCCACCGCAAACGTGAAGGTCAGCGCGCTTTTATTTTTCTTGACGGAATTGGATGTGAATTCCACATTCCCATCGGAATTCGTTGCTCCCAAGTCCGAATCGGCGGCTGCGCCGGACCAATGACCTTCCACAACAGCCCCTGCCGCACCCTCCACGTGAACCGCCGCGATCCCGTAGACAAACGTACTCTTCCGCACAATCTGAGTTCCGGAAGTCACGATAACGCTGACACCGATGTCCTGTTGGACAGGCACCTCATGGACTGCAATTTCAATCAGGGCTTCATTGCTGTCCAGACTTCCATCATTGGCGATAAAGGTGAACTGATCCGTTCCGACATAGCTCTCATTGGGTGTATAGGTCAGATTCGGCGCTGTTCCGGACAGTGTGCCGCTGGAGGGGCCGGAGGTCACCGTGTATTCCAAAGGATCCCCATCCGGATCCGAAGCGGTCAGCGTGATGGTCAAGGGTGTATTCTGATCGGTGCTGAGAGACTGGCCCTCCGCAACCGGCGCTGCGTTGGCGCCGTCCTGCCATTGCAGCGCCGCAGCCACATCCAGCAGACCCCAGCCATAACCGGCTTCCCATCCAGCTGTGGTTCCCAGGTCCCTTGCTGTTTCTTGAAGCACAGATCGTATCTCGTCCGGCGAATGCGCAGTGCCATGCGCAATCAAAAGGGCTGCCGCACCGGCCACATGGGGCGAAGCCATGGAGGTGCCCTGGAAGAGCCAGTAGCCGAAGGATTTCGGATTCTTCGTGTTTGGATCAAAGGTGTTTTGCAGGATCCCGTCCCCGGCCCCATCCCCGTTCTGGTCGACGGTAATGTCTCCTCCCGGAGCCATCAGGTCCAGACTGCTTCCGTAGTTTGAATAATAGGCACGGTTGCCGTCATAGCGCGTGGCACCCACCGCGATGACATAATCATCATAGGCTGCCGGATAACTGATGGTGCCCAGCCCGTCGTTGCCGGCCGCTGCCACGATGGTCACCCCTTTGTTATAGGCAAAGGCCAGGGCGTCTTGCAAGGTTGCGGAAGGCACCGAACCGCCCAGGCTCAGATTGATGACCTGGGCGCCGTGCTCGGCGGCATAGCGAATGCCCTTGGCAATATTGGAGTAGGTTCCTGAGCCGCGTTTGTCCAGCACCTTCACAGGCATCAATGCGGTTTGAAAGGCGACGCCGGCGGTGCCCATGCCATTCCCGGTTCGCTGGGCCACGGTTCCGGCCACATGGGTGCCATGACTGTTGTCATCGTTGGGATGGCTGTCATTATTGACAAAATCGTAGCCCGGTACAAATACCGTTCCGGAGAGGTCCGGAGCGACTCCATAGTTGGAATAATTTTCATAAGCAATGCCGGTATCCACAATGGCAACCACAACGTCGGGAGAGCCTTGGACGATATCCCAGGCTGTCGTCATCCCGATACCGTGCTGTTCCGGCGCGCCAAAATTCCATTGATATGAAAAATAAGGGTCATTGGGGAAGTAAAACGCCTGGGCAACGTAGTTGGGTTCAGCGTACACCACATCCGGACGCCGCGCGTACTCATGAATTTTTTCAGTTACTTTGCCTTCCGGCACTTTTATGATTCGGAAGGGTTCCGAATCCTTGGCGAATTTCACAAGGATCTCGTCATGGGCAAAATTGGCCGATCCCCTGCCGAAGGCATGGTAAGTGTTGGGTTTTTCACCGGAGGCGTTTGCTAAGAGCGGCCCGTAAGGCAGCAGCGCCAAGGTCAGGATGAGCAGGATGCTCACGCACTTCTTTATCTTCACAATGATCCCCCCAGTCAAACTTTATGGTTCATTCTAGCATAATCCGAGGCCTCGTGCCATAACTATGCAGAATTTTCAGTTTTTTTGTATGGAAGTTGAATGCCTTGCTTCAATGGTTCGGTTCCAGATCGTTCAATTCCTCAATCACGACCTCCAGCGATGGATTGGCTTCGGCTGCCTCTTTGAATAAACCGATCAGCGCCTCACCGTAAACGCCTAGATGATTCCGGATCACCGAAGGCTTGCTGATCACAATCACCCGTTCTGACGGATCCGTGGTCAGGCAATCCCAAAGGGCATCCATATTTGCGCCATAGTAATCCGGCAAAGACAGTATTCGTTTCAAGTAGGCATGGGTGTGATCCTTATCCACCATCTTTGCGCCGTTAAGTCGTACCTCTTTCATACACACCCCCCTATTCGACCTGAATAAAACTGCTATAGTGGTCCGAGGTATAGAAAATCAGCCCGTCATTGGAATAAACGATCCGTTCAGGACCGCGATAACCGCCTTGGTAATTGATGTCGCATTCAAAGTATCGGCGTCCATCCGCTTTCGGCAGCAGCCCTTCCCGGTTGCCAAAGGCATCGCCGCCAATCGACCGATGGTCCGTAACTTCCCACAAATTGCCTTTGGCGCTGTCCCATCCCAGTTCCATGGCCTCCTGTTTGGTGATGAAATTGGGCGGCAGCTCATGGAATTGCTTCAGGTAAGCAGCCACTTCTTCCTTTCCGGTATAGGCTTCTCCTTGAACGACCGTTTCCGGGCTTGGTGCGTATTCTGAAACCGCCGTGGGCTGAGCCGCAGAGGGTGTTTCATCTGAATGGCTTTGAACGCTGCAGCTGACCAGCGCCAGCAGCAGGAAAAACAGCACCAGCCTCCGGAGGGCTTTCCAAAGTCCTCCTTTTCCGATCATACCTTTCCCCCTTTGTCTCTTTCGTACGCATGGCCCGCAAGAACTGCGGGGAAGCGGTCAAGACGCCCCATACCGGGTCAGCAGAGCATCCACAATGCAGATGCCTTCTCCTTCCGGATAAACAAACACCGGATTCAGATCCAATTCCTTCACTGCATCCCTGTGGTCGGCGGCATAGCGGGACAGCCGGACCATGGCCTTGGCCAAAGCATCCAGATCACAGGGTTCAGTGCCGCGATAACCTGTCAACAGCGGATAGGCCTTCAGGCTTTTGATCATTGCCATGGCTTCTTCATAACCCAGAGGACATGGGTACAAAACCGTATCCTTCATGATCTCAACCCACACGCCGCCCAGTCCGATCAGCAGCTGCGGGCCAAAACGGGCATCCGTGGTGATGCCCAGGATCATTTCAAATCCCGGCCGCGCCATTTCCTGGACCAGCACCCCCTCCAGCCTTGCCTTTGGATCGTAAGCAGCACAGCGTTCCATGATCCGGTCAAAGGCGGCCAAAGCATCGTCTTTGGACCTGATATTCAGGAGGACGCCGCCGGCGTCGGTCTTGTGCCGGATATCCGGCGAGGAGATTTTCATGGCCAGGGGAAACCTGAATCCTTCCAGGACGGCGGCCAAGGTTCCTTTTGAATCCGCCTCAGCCTGCGCCGGCATCGGAAGCTCAAGACCAGCCAGCGCTTTTTTGGATTCTGTCTCATTCAGAACGATGGGCGGCAGGAGATGCTGCTTCGTCGGAACCGCCGCTTCCAGGGTCCTTGGAAAACGGTCTTCAATGTATCTGGACACTTTGCCCAGCACACGATAACCGATGTCGGAGCAGCCAAGAATGGCAATCCCGTGGTGTTTCAGTTCTTCCCGCCAGAGCGGGTCCCGGCGGTCTTCCAGGGAAGGCATGACCAGCATCGGGACCGAATCGTCCTCCCGGGCATAACGGACCATCATCCGGCCAATCGGCTCACTGATCGAATCGTCAAGCGCAAAAGGGATCGTGCCCAGAAGAATGGCATCGATTCGGGAATCCCGTCCCAGAATGCGATACAAGGGGACTTGGTCCGTCACCGCGCCGGTCACACTGCCGCCCACAGCATCCAAAGGGTTGGATGGGGTTGAAAATTCCGGCAACACCGACTTGAGCTTCCGTAGGGTCTCCTGCTCCAGCTCAGGAAGGCGGACGCCGTATTTTTCGCACATATCCGCCATAATGGCATTGTCCCCGCCGGATTCATTAAAGCCGGCGAAATTGGCGCGCTTGGGCATTCTGCCTTCCCATGCGGTCAGAAGGCTCAGGGCAGAGACAAATTCGTCTTTATTCTCCACCATGATCACGTTGTATTTCTTAAAAACTGCTTCGTAAACCGCTCGGCTGCCGGCCAGGTTTCCGGTGTGGGAAGCGGCCGACTTCGCCCCCAGGCGGCTCAAGCCGGCGGCATGGACCACCACCGGTTTCTCCAGTTCAAAGGCACGACGCAAGCACCGGATGAATCCCTGGGCATCTTTCACACCTTCCAGATAGATGCCGGCCCGGCGCACTTCCTTTTCCTCGAGAACATGCTCGAACATCGCTTCGATGGTCAGCATGGCGCAATTCCCCATGGAGAAAACATACGAAAGATCCAAATAGGGGCAAGCTGCCAGGTCGGTGGCAATTTTTCCGCTCTGGGTAAAGATCGCGGCGCCGGGTTGCCGGCGCTCCAGATCAAAGTCCGTCCCGGCATAACCAAGGGCTTTGATTTTTGCGATATTATTGATGAAGCCCACACAATTGGGCCCCATGACCTTCATGCCATAGGTTTGGGCGATGGCGATGAGCTCAGCTTCCGCGACACGGCCTTCCTCGGTTCCTTCTTCGCTATAACCGGATGCAACCACCACCGCGGCTTTGGTGCCCAGCTTTCCCGCTTCCGTCAGAATCGCCGGGACGGCTTCTTTGGGGATCGTCAGAATGATCAGGTCCGGGACGACCGGCAGCATGGACAGCGACCTGTAGACCGGCTGCCCATGAATCCGGTCATGCTTCAGATTCACAAAATAGATTTCTGAGTTTTTCGCCGACTGCAAAGCGTTCAGGGCTGCCGTATGACCAAAGCTGCCTGGGTTTTCATTGGCGCCGATAACCGCGATCGCTTTGGGTTTCAGCATGTGTTCCAGAGTCATGGTTTCACCTCATGATTTGGATTTTATCGAGCCATTCAGCGTTTTGATATTTTTTTTGCAACCACCAGGTCACGGACCGAATCCACCTCGATCCATTCATAATCCCTGATGTCGATGCAATGGAGCACGAAATTATCGGAAAAAATCATTTGAACCAAGACGTCTTCATACCATTGGTCATAGAGTCCATATTCAATCGCTTCGTCCATCGCCCTGCGGAAAGCAACGGCGGCCGGGTGATCCATTTTGACCACGCCGGCGTACTCTCCGTCATAGATCTCCAGCTGCTTGCTCATGACCACCACCCGGTCATCCATGGTGCTGACGTTGTAATCCCCGTTTTTTTTGACCGAGCTGTCGTACAGGGCCACAGCGCCCTGCACCCGGCTGCACAACACCTCTTTGACCAGTTGGTCCGACATGATCACATCGCCGTTGATGATGGTCACTTGGTCCCGATCCAGGTAATCCCTGGCAAACCAGAGGGACGCGATCGAATTGGTCACCGCAAAAAAAGGATTGTAGACAAAGGTCACGCCCTGGATCCCTTCTTCGATCCGCCGATGCAGAAACCCGGTGACCACGACGATCTCGGCTTCCTGATCATGTTTCCTGATCAGCTTGACCATGCGCTGGATCACCGTATCCTCATCATCCAGCCGGTACAAGGTTTTCGGATAATGGATGGTCAGGGGCTGAAGCCGGGTTCCTTTTCCCGCCGCCAGTATAATATACATCATCGCACTGCCTCCTCTTCTCACCATAATATGAGCCCGATCCGGCGGATGGTTTCCTCCACAGGAAATTTCACTTCGATCCCGCATTGTTCCGCCAGTTTGATGACATTGACCGTTGTGGCCTCCAAGGGGATCCGCGCTTCGTATGGATTCCGGCATTTGTCCTTGGCACAGTCATTTTTGCATAATTTGCAGGATCCGCCAATAAATGACAGGCGGACTGGGTTCCCATTCTTCAACAGGAAGCCTTCGATGTCCAGCAAGGCCCGATGGAGCTTCACCGAGGATTCTGTTCGCGCCTTCATGGGATCTTCCTGAACCGAAAACAGGTTCGACAGAAGAAGGGCTTGGTCGTATTCACTGAACACCTTTTTGTAATCGACTTTCGGGATCTTGGGCGGGCAGGTCCATTTCACGTTGTAATGGGCGCAATAAAAGCATAGCAGCTCGAATCTTTGTTCGAATTCGACGGTCTTTGGGTCGACCCGAGCAAAATACAGCTTCGGCAGATTTTCTTTGATATACGCTTCCACATTCTCAAAGCTGATGTTTGTTACCATATCTGCCTCCTTATCGATTGAATCGGATCCGCCAAGGGGCTCGGCAATGGCCCTCAGACCTTCCTTAATTTGACTTTCCAGGGGTTGAAGCTGCTGCATAATAGTTTTCGCGTTTGGGAATCATATATGAATCTCCATAATAAAGCTTCAGAATCTTGTCCCATGCCTTCGGAACCATCAGCGTCGTATCCTCAAAGGGGATCAAGACGGTCTCCTTCAAGAATTCTTCAGGAATTTCCATCGTCATGAACCGGTACCGCTCATTGCTGAAAAAAACCAGACCCGAGGCTTCCCCATTCCCTTCCTGGCTGACTTTCCGATACAGGCCCAGCTTTGAGGGCTGGCCAAGAAGCCGGCCGATGATCCAAATGCTGTAAGAAATGGGTTTCCGCAGCGATCGATGCTGGGAAAAATCGAATCGGGCATTCATCATGGTCTGCAGCAGCTTAAGCTTTGTCCGCAGTATTTTTCGTTTAAGTTCTATTTGAGGCAAAACGTCGATCAGGATGATCTCCACATGGATTTCCGGATGCGCCTTCAGCACCACCCTGGGTATTCTCGTGCCGATATCAAGACCGAAGCCATAGGCGTCGAAATACTTTGCACATACCGATTCAAAGGCTTCATATTCATTTCGGTGCATCATGATGTCCGCGTCGTCGTCCCAGGGAATGAATCCGTTTTCACGCACCGCGCCGAGCAAGGTCCCCCCCGTCAGCATATAGGAAAGGTTCTCCTGCTGGCATATGGTATGGATCCCCGTCAGGATCTCATAGTAGTGTTTTTGAAGGTCATTCATAAGCCTCGCCTCCCGCATACGCCTGGAGCTAATCATGAAAAAGATCCAATAGGGAAAGAGAATTCTTTGATTTAAATTATGCCACAGAACGCCGTCAATATATACTCTGAATTTTCAATTACTTAGATGGCCGTCCTTCCTTAAAACAGTCAAGCAACCTGTGCCGATGGGCGGAGGTTGCCTGAGTATACGGGAAAATATTGTTTTTGCGATGGGTTCTTGAGGCGCTAGGCAAGCTCAACGCCGTTTTTGCCTTTGTTCTTGGCCCTCAGCATCGCATTGTCCACACGATGGATGAATTGATCCGGTTTTTCATTCAAGCTGCAGCTGCCGACGCCTAGACTCAAGGTAACCTTTCGGCCTCCGATTTCAAAATCATAGGCTTCTGCCGCGGCTTTGATTTTATGGGCAACGACCTGTGCGTTCCGGAGGTCCAGGCCGGGCAGCAGCACGATGAATTCATCGCCGCCCCAGCGAAAGAGCTGGTCCGTGTTTCGCAGGGTGCGCCGGATCAGAAGGGTCATTTCCTTCAGAATGCTGTCGCCTTTCTTATGCCCGATTCGGTCATTGATTTCTTTGAAATTGTCGATGTCGAACATGATCATGGAAAATGGGGTGCCGTAGACTTCGTATTTTTCGATTTCAACGCTGATAAAGTGGTCATATTGTCTGCGGTTGTAAGCTCCCGTCAGCATATCGAGATTGGCCAGGGCTTCAAGCTGCTCATTTTTTTCTTCCAATTCATGAAGATAGGTCCTGAGCTGACGCTCCAGCGCCTTTTTTTCGGAAATATCCCTTGTGGTGCCTAAAAAGCTGATTTCACCATCCTGTTTAAGGATTGGCTTGACGCAGACTTCACACCAAATCGGTGAATGATCTTTGCAAATAAACTCCACATCATACAGGACCGGTTCATGGGTGCGCGTCTGCCAGCCCTCGCAAAACATTTCGTCCCATCGGCTTCGGATATGCTGCCTTGATTCAGGGGTCAGGAATTCCAGGATGCTCCGGCCCAGGATCTCTTCAGGCGAGAATCCCGTCATCCCTTGAGAGGCCGGACTGATAAATGTGAAAATCAGGTTTTTGTCCACCTCCCAAAGAACATCCTTGATATTTTCAATTGCAAATTTATACCGCATATATTCTTCATTGGGCTCTGTTTCTTGGCGCATCCTTGCCACGACCTTTATCTCAAAGGATTCAGCGATTTGCTGTGATAGGTTTATTATAACTTTATAGATTGTCGCATTACCATATATTTTATCTGAAATCTCAGATATTTTTTTGTTTGTTGCTCTGTCCCTTCTGTGCGGGCG
>CALMWJ010000269.1 GCA_937873525.1 uncultured Peptococcaceae bacterium
GATGTCCCGAATGTTTTCGAGGAAGTGGGCATCCGACGCGGTGATATAGGTGTAGCCGAGGGCTTTGATTTTATCCGTCAGAACCGGGTCTCTCGGCAGATGGCAGGTCAGCTCGATCCCGTCAAAGGGGATGCCTTCCGGAATCGTCCCGAAAACTGCACCTACGCTGAAAGCAGGGCGATCCGCATGGGCTGCGATACAGATCCCGCCATAAGCATGGACCATGGCCACGGCCTCATCCACGCTGATGGCCGTCGAGCCCAGCAAGAAACGTTCTTCCTGTCCCAGCCGCCTGCCCTCCGGATCCACGAACCACTGCTCCCCCATGATCAGCGGTCTGTTTTTCATCTTCGAAAACCGCGGCGCCAAGGCTTTCTCGAAATCAGTCGCTTGGCTGATCCGGTCAAAAAGGCAGACCAAGTGGATTTCTTCCAGGGTCTGCAATTCCATCCCCGGCACGATGGTCAGTCCCATTTCAAGGCCCTTCTCAACGAAGGCCGCCACATTGCCACAGGTATTGTGGTCGGTGATGGCGATCACATCGATGCCTTTTTCTATTGCCTTTTGGATGACTGCCTCCGGCAGCATTTCTTCCTGGCCGCAGGGTGACAGACATGTGTGCATATGAAGGTCGATCGTCCATTCCTGCATGCGTGCGCCTCTCTTCCTTGATTATCCGCCTAAATATTCAGTGCTTTTAGTTTCCCTGCGAGGGTGTAGGCGCTGTCGTCCGAGGAAAAGATCATGATCCCTTCATTCCGGGCCCGGTCCACGGCGCCCTGCATGGGCTGATGGCCCTCCAGGATCACGATCCCAGCCAAGCCCAACAATTGGGCAACCGCAACGATGTTTGGATTCGTCATCACCGTCAGCCATAGGTCGCCGGGTTGCGCCTGGGCCATGACGTTGCTGAGAAGATCGCCGATGTAGCAGCCTCGGATTTCGATATCCTGCATTTCAGGCTCTGTCAGCGGCCGCAAGGGCAGGACAGAGGCCAATTCACCAGCAAAGATCATGATCCCGCCTCCCCAGAAACATTGGCCGAGTAAAGCCGCCCCACCGCGGTGTACATGTTCAGCGGCGTACTGAAAAGCGGAATCTCTTTTTCCTTGGCCAGAGCCACCATTTCCTCGCTTGGCTGTTTCCCACGGACCACCACGATGGCCGTCAAGTCCAGCATCTCGGCCGTCCGGATGACCTGGGCATGCACCAGTCCGGTCAGCAGCAGTGTGCCGGTTTCCGTGAATGCCAGCACATCGCTGAGAAGGTCAGCCGCACAGGCTTTCTGCACAACGGCGTTTTCAGGATCATAACTGGTCAGACAGGTCGCTTCCAAGATTTTCTGTGCCTCTTGAAGTTTCATTTTTCGCCCTCCCTTTCCTCCAGACCCATGTAAAAGCTCAGGACCTCCAAGTTCACTGCAAGATCCACATTCCGCAGCTTCACATCGTCGGCTACGATAAGATTTTTTGGTGCAAAATTCAAGATCGCCTTGACTCCGGCCCGGGTCATAATATCAACGGTTTCCTGGGCTGCGGCCGCCGGAACGGTCACGACGCCCATCTGTATGTTATGGGTCTTGATGAATTGATCCAGTTTATACATGGGCGATATGGTGAGATCGCCCACCTGCTCCCCCACTTTGCTCATATCCTTGTCAAAGATCCCCATGACCCGGAATCCCCGGTTCCCGAAACCGTTATAAAGCATCAGGGCTTTTCCCAGACGGCCGGCGCCGACGATCACCACCGAGCGCGGCTTGGTCAGGCCAAGGATTTTTTTCAGGTGCCTGTTCAGATGCTTTACTTCGTATCCGACGCCCCGGGTCCCGAACTCTCCGAAATACGCCAAATCCTTGCGAACCTGGGCTGAAGAGCCGTCGGTTGCATCCGCGATCTCCTGAGACGAAACTTTGGTGATCCCCATTTCTTCCATATATTGTAAATTCCGGGAATATACCGACAACCGGATGATGGTTGCTTCCGGTATTTTCTCTGCTTTCACGCACGTCACCTCCAAAAGTCTACTCACCGTGAATTATATCACAAGGATCCATTGCCCCACAATCAGCCATCAAAAATCATCTTTTCGTTGGGATTCGGGCCGCCTGCCCTTATGATTCCACGCTTTAGCGCACCGATCAGATACAGGGACCCCGCCGCCAGCACCAGATCTTGGGGTCCAGCTTCCCGGAGGGCCGCTGCCAGGGCTTCATGACAATCCTCAATGGAAGAGATCCGGTCGGGATAGGTATGACGGAAGGCGTCTCCCATCGCCTCCCATTGAACCGCCCGATCGGAGGGAGGCCGGGTAATAAAAATCCGGTCTACCAAAGCCTCCAGCTGGGAAGCGGCGGATTGCCTGTCCTTATCGGCCAGCATTCCAATGACCAGCAGCACCCGCCGAAAGGAGGGCCGCATGCCGGTCAGCCATTGGGCCAAGCGCCGCATACCGTCCGGATTGTGGGCTCCATCCAGGATGACCAGGGGTTGCTGCCGGACCACCTCAAGACGTCCCGGCCAGGAAACGCGAGAGATACCCTCTTCTACCGCCGCCGGCACCAGCTGGGGATAAGGCCGCAGCAGCAATTCCAGAGCCAGAACCGCAGTTGCCAGATTGATGCATTGATGAGGGCCGATCAGAGGAAGCTGGATCGATTCATAACGATGGGCCGGGGTCTGAAGCGCCACCTGTTGATCTAGCATGCCTTGGCACAGGATCTGCCAGCTGCATTCCTTCTGGACCCAATGCAGCCGGGCCCCCTCGTCCTGCTTTTGCATCGTTTCAAACTGTTCGAGGATCACCCTTTGGACAACCGGGTCTTCCGCGGCGCAAACCAGCGAAACACCGGGCTTGATGATGCCGGCTTTCTCGGCCGCGATCCTGCGGATATCATTTCCCAGGAAATTCTCGTGATCCATGGTCACATTGGTAATGATGGTCAAAAGCGGCTGACCGACCAGATTGGTGGCATCCAGACGCCCTCCCAGCCCGACCTCCAGGATCAAAACATCGACCTTTTCCTGCTCAAAATAAACAAAACCCATGGCCGTCAGCAATTCGAATTCGGTGGGGCGCCAGCCGAGTTTTGTTTCGACCTGATCGGCCGCCCTCAGCACCTGCTCCAATAAAAGCCCCAGCTGCGCTTCCCCGGCATTCTCTCCGTTGATTCGGAACCGCTCACCGTATTCCAGCAAGTGAGGCGAGGTGTAAAGCCCCGTCCTGCAGCCGGCAGCCCGAAAAACCGATTCCAGCATGGCACATACCGAGCCTTTGCCGTTGGTGCCGGCCACATGGACCACCGGAAGGCGATCCTGAGGGTTACCCAGGCATTCCATCAAGGCTTGCATGGTCTCAAGACCCGGGCGAATGCCAAACGAGGAGGCCTGTGACAAGGCCTCCTCGAAGGTTGCTGCAGTTCGTTCCAGGGAATCCGTATGTTGGGTTGTTCTCTTCACGTCTCAGCCCTCAAAGACCTTGAGTCTTTCCTGCAGCGCACTTAAACGGTAACGGGCGTCAGCCAGCTTGGCTTCTTCTTTGGCAATGACGTCTTCCGGCGCTTTAGCCCGGAAGCCTTCGTTGCCCAATTTTTTCTCAATGCCCATGATCTCACCCTGAACCTTGGTTTCTTCCTTGTGCAGCCGCTGGCGTTCCTTCTCCATATCCACCAGTCCGGCCAGAGGCAGATAGACTTCCACGCCCCG